>CAYYOX010000601.1:0-4568 GCA_964473065.1 uncultured Planctomycetaceae bacterium
ACCCTAAACCACGCGTCGTGTCATCACCAAAACCCGATTTCTTTGCTACAGTCTCTACAAACCTCCTCATTAGGTTTGGGCCACGCCACCGGGCGGCTGGTACCGTCGCGGTGGCATTCTTGTGAATAACCGTACGATAGTGTTATACGACGTTCGTCACATAAGTCAATAGGCCTGGAGTTTGGTTGCGAAAGTTTTCTGAAAAAGTACGCGATCACCAAGCGAGTCAGTGCGGAATTCTCTGTGCATTCGCGGCTGTTGCCCGGTTGTTTGAGGCTTGTTTCCGGCCTGTTGTCCCATTGTTTCTTTCGTCAACTCAGACCGTCGTGTGCTATTGATCGGCCGAACGAAAAACAACGAGCGCCGCGAATCACAATGCAACGGTAACCGCGACGAAACCCCGGGGGTGGGTCCCCAGCGGCGGTCTGCTGTATATCTATCTACCGCAAAAAGTTTTCAAGCGCCAAAAACCTCGACCCTTCCAACGAGGGGAGCGATGGATTTAAGAGATCATCGCCAGGAGATGCGTTGGATCGAGGTGATCGTGTCGACCGCTTTTCTATCCGCGCCGACAACGCAGCAGGAGAGTAGCTATAGCAAGCCGAGTTGGACTGTGAAGCCAAGGAGTAAGAGGCCGAGAAGGACTGGGTGTGTTGAACAACGTGTGCCGGATTGCTCGCGACCAACTTTGGGCAAAACCAGGCCACCCCCCGATGGAGTGTTTCATGCACGGTCCTTTTATGACGCATCTCACAATACCTATGAGTTGATAGCACAGGCTGCCGAATTCGGGCTGTGTGGCTGCCGCATCAATCCTCATCGATGCCTCCGAACGTCGTCTGAAATTCATGCTGCTGGCGAGCGTGAAGTCTGTATTTCCAAGGGGTTTCGATGCCGGCTGAGTATTTTGACCATTCGGTGGGGGGGGGGCTTGTATTGAGGAGTATTTGTGGTAGATTATATGGATGCTGAGAGTTATGAGCTTTGACAAGCTTGTGCAGCGTGCACAACGCCCAGCGACCATTCGAGCTAGCAAGTGAGGCAGCGAAACTACCCGCAAGACTTGGCCTTCTCCCGCAGGAGACGGCAATTGTTGCAGGGTGATCTATGTAGTTGGCTTTGTTCTTGAAGTCAATGGTCCACCTATCGAGGAGCGGCTTGGTCTTGCGCGCCCCGAACAACAACCGATCCGGCAAGGCCAGAGTTTTGGCAACCCAAACAGCTTAAACGAGAATGCTATTTGTACCGCCCAGCGGACAGTTAACTCCCAGAATGGTTCTGAGACCCGCGGACGGTTACTGCATCCCTTTTCTGGAGGAACCTCTAATGAAAACGACGATCAACTTTCCCAGACTGGCAGCGGCAATCGCTCTTGTCCTTGCGGTGGCCTTGGCCGCCACCTCCGCGCAGGCGGAGGTCATCAACGTGGACTTCAACAACACGGGTGGCGCTACGTATTCCGGGCAGGGCGCCGTATCGGATGTCGGCAATGACTTGTGGAACGGCTTTGAGCTAGGTCTTTCCAGCGCCCACACCGATCCTATTGGCGACCCCGACGGCCCCGTCACTTCGGCGCTCTTGCTCGAGTCCGACGGCCTGACTCTCTCTGACGTGACCGTGACAATCGACAACGGATACGTCGCCGACAGTTCCGCTTTCGGCGTTTTCGCTACTTTCGCTCCGGATCTGTTCAACGATTCCGTGTATGAGTGGGGCGCTGTTCCGATCACTTTTTCAATCGACGGTCTGGTGGACGGCGGGCTGTATGACATCTACCTCTACTCGGACGGCAACGGGTGGAGGAATTGGGGCGCCTACGCAGGCAGGTTCACCATAGACGGCGTGACGCAGGATGCGAATCCCGTCTATGCCCCCGCCGCGTTCGTCGAAGGAGAGAACTATGTGCTTTTCTCTGACGTCGCCGCCGCCGGCGGCACGATCACCGGCACTGTTGATGAGGTCCCCTTCCGCATTGTTGATGAGGTCCCCTTCGGAAACGAAGAGGGGGAACTGGAGTGGCACGGCCTGACGATCGTCGGCGACTTCGCCGCCATCCCCGAACCTTCCACAATCATGTTGATGCTTGTCGGTGCGGCATTTCTCTTCGTTTCACGGTTGTGGAGAAGATAAGGTTCTTCCGGAAACTCCGGGAGCAAGCAAGTGGCAGGGTGGCTGGGTCGGCTTGTCCGTGCCCGTAGTGGATGGCTTGGTCCGACAAGGGCGGGCAAGTGTTCTGACCGAATACAGGGCCGCCCAGGGCACCCAAGAGGTTTCCATCTTCCCGGAAATCCGCGATGAACCGAGAATAAAGCACGCTGGTGGCGCTGGGCTTCTTGGCAGCGCTGCTGGCGCGGTGGCGGCGGCCAAAAGGGCATGAATGATGTTCAACTCACACTTCCGTACAAAGGAGACGATTATGTTCCGTACGACGAGGCTCTTTGCATTGGCGGTGGCGTTACTGGCGGGCGTCGCCACGGCGTCCGGCGCGGTGGTCAACGTGGACTTCCAGCCCTTCGGTTCGCCCACGCATTCCGGGCAGGGGGCCTACTCGGATCTCGGCAATGACCTCTGGAATGGCTTTGCTTTAGGTCCTAACACCGTCCGCGAGACCGCTGTCGGCCCCATCACTTCGGCGCGCTTGGCCGATTCCGCCGGAAATGCCACGACCACGACCGTGACAGTCAGCGACGGCCCGCCGTCCGGCGGATTCGTCGTCGATGGAAGCGTCTGGGGCAGCGCTCTTGTCGCTCCGGCCCTGTTTGACGACTACTGGTATACCGACATCCCTTTCTTGACTACTAATCCCCTGGCTTTTTCAATCGACAATCTGGTAGCCGGCAACGAGTATGACATCTACGTCTACGCGGCCCAACCAGTTTTTATTGGCTACGGCGGCGAGATCACCATAGGCGGCGTGTCAAAGACGACGGCTGCGACGAATCCCGCGGGGTTCGTCGAAGACGACAACTACGTGTTCTTCTCTGGCGTCACCGCCGGCGACGGCACGATCACCGGCACCGTTTCATACACCGGGACGAGCAATCCGGAAGCCGCCATGAACGGCGTGACGATCGTCGGCGAGTTCGAACCCTTCGTACCCAAGCCGAACTCGGGGATCATCAACGTGGACTTCAACGACACTGGTGGCGCTACGTATTCCGGGCAGGGCGCCGTATCGGATGTCGGCAATGACTTGTGGAACGGCTTTGAGCTAGGTCTTTCCAGCGCCCACACCGATCCTATTGGCGACCCCGACGGCCCCGTCACTTCGGCGCTCTTGCTCGAGTCCGACGGCCTGACTCTCTCTGACGTGACCGTGACAATCGACAACGGATACGTCGCCGACAGTTCCGCTTTCGGCGTTTTCGCTACTTTCGCTCCGGATCTGTTCAACGATTCCGTGTATGAGTGGGGCGCTGTTCCGATCACTTTTTCAATCGACGGTCTGGTGGACGGCGCGCTGTATGACATCTACCTCTACTCGGACGGCAACGGGTGGAGGGACGTGGGCGCCTACGCGGGCAGGTTCACCATAGACGGCGTGACGCAGGATGCGAATCCTGTCTATGCCCCCGCAGGGTTCGTCGAAGGGGAGAACTATGTGCTCTTCTCTGACGTCGTCGCCGTCGGCGGCACGATTGCCGGCACGGTTGATGAGGTCCCCGGCGGAAACGATGAGGGGGAACTGGAGTGGCACGGCCTGACGATCGTCTCGTACCTGGACATGGTATGGGACGGCGGCCCCGGCGACTGGACCGACTTGAACTGGAGCGGCGGCAAGGCCCCCACCACCGGCCTGGCGATGGTCATCGATCATGCCGACGGCAACAGCGACGTCACCGTCGCCGCCGATTTCGACGCCGCCCGGTCGGTCGCCATCGGCCAGAACAACGCGGCAAGGCTCGCCATCGACCCGGCCGTCGCACTCTCTGTCGACAACGAAGTCACCGTGGGTGCCAGCGGCACGCTGCAAGTCGACGGCATTCTTACAGCCGGCGGTGAGCTCATCTGCAACGGCACGCTGACCGGAAGTGGCCTGATCAACGGTCACGTGTTCGTTGCCGGTACAGCCTCTCCCGGCAGCAGCACGGGCCACCTGACCGTCTTCGGCACGCTCGAGTTCGACACGACCGCCACGCTGGACATCGAAATCGACGGGGCGGCCCACGACAAGATGGAAACCGACGGGGGCCTTGTGTTCAATGCCGACATCTACCTGGCCGGCAACCTGGCCGTCACGGCCCTAAAACCCATGGTCGACGGCAACGGCAATCCCGTCTGGGGTGACAAGCAGTTGACGATCTTGGAAATCGTCCAGGCGCAGTACGAAGGTCTCGGGATCGCCGCCAACGGCTCGTTTGACGGCACGATTCCGACCTCCTACGGCCTCGACGCCACCGTACCTGCCGACTCGGCTGCGGCGACTTATCTGGGTGCCGGCCTCTGGTTCGGCAACGCCAGCGATGACCCGGCGGAAGATAATGGCGTCTACCTCTCAGCGACCAAAGCCGAGATCGGCGTCTTCCAGGCCGCCCCGGGTGACACCGACGGCAACCGCAAGGTCGAAG
>CAYYOX010000602.1:0-2671 GCA_964473065.1 uncultured Planctomycetaceae bacterium
ACGCCGGATCGGCCCATCTTCTGGTACAAGCCCACGGGCGCTGAAAAGTACCGCGTGATCTACGCCGATCTAAGCGTCAAAGATATGTCGACCGACGATCTCAAGAAGTTGCCCGAAGCGACGCCCCAATAGGCCCAATAGGATAGGCCCAATAGGACAGGGTCGTCGGCGAGGTTCAGGATCGTTTGCAGCAGCCATTGCACGTGCCGCCCGGCGCGCCGGCTCAACTTTGCGGACCGGCTGGACCAGACGGTGCATGACGCCGCGGTGGGCGACCCTGTCAATCCCGATATAATGAGCCACTAGGGTTCCTGGCCGGCGGCCCAGGCGCAGCCGCGACGTAGCAACTCGCCGACGCCGGGGACCTCGAAGGCTTTGACATCGTGGCCCAGCGGGGTATGGAATACGCGTCCTTTGCCGTACGGGAAAACGAACACCATGGCGTGGTCCTTGCCGGTGACGATGGATCGGGAGGTGGCCAACACGTCGACCGGCCGATCGCCCGTCACGCAGAAGTAGAGCTCGTCGTCGGCCTGAAAGTCTTCCATGCCGCGCGTGATTGGGTGCTCCTTATTGACGATGTTTATGTCGAACTTGCGACGCGGATCGTGTCCCAGTTTTGGATTGTAGACCTTTCCGGCAAGGTTCTTGAACTCGGGCCAATCGAAGAACGCGCCGCAGGCGAAGTGCAGCACTGCCAGCCCGCCGCCGGAGCCTACGAACTTCACCAGATTCGCCCGGACCTTCTCCTCCTGCACAATCGGCATCGGCGCCGAGGCGTAGTGCGGTTCGTCCGGCTTGTAGTTCTTGAAGTGCAGCAGCACCACGTCGTAGCCGAACATCACGTCGGAGGCCAGGAAGCTGGGGTCCTCGATAATCCGGACCTCGAATCGCTTGTCCTGCTCCAGTACCCGACGCACAACCGGAGCGGTTGCCTTCCACGGATGTCCGGGATAATCGACCCCGGTAACCAACAGAACGCGGATCGTTTCACTGCCCTGACTCTCGTCCGCAGGGGCCGAGACTAAGGCCGCGGCCATGGTCAATGCAAGCATGAATGACGTCATCGAAGTTTCTCCTTTTGATATGGTTCGAACTTGTTACGATCAATGAGTGTAGCACAAACGGGCTCGGTCGACCAGCAGCCCCGAGCGACTCTCATGAGACGAACCGGAGACGCAGCGTGAGATGATCAAGCAAGTTGCGCATCGTGTGCATCGAGAATTCATTGGCTTTTGCTGTCGGGGGGGTCGCCGGAAGGGTCCTCTTGTAGACAGCTCGTTGCTTGTTGAGGGACTCGGAGTAGGCCGCAACCTTGCGGCGAAGTTCTGTCAACCGTTCGGCACCTTCGTAGTAGGCGATCAAGTTGACCTTTACCTAACGCGGCGTGAACGGGCCGATCTCAATGCTTATTGGAGAGGCGTGAACCAACCGCCTGAGTGAAAGACCGAGAGCGGAATCGGTCGCTCATCAAGCGAAGAGGAATCTCTGCGTCAACCGAGTTCTACGGTCACAAGCAACGAGTCATTTTCCGTCGCCACGCCGGACAACATCAGCCCGCACGCAGGCCATCGAGACAGGCGCGTAGTTGCAGGTGCACCCTGCCGTGAGGTTGGGTATGTTTAGCACGCCGTCGGCCGGGTATAGGTTGTTGTTCACCGAGCAGCCCGGACGCACTCCCAGCAGCGGCGTGATCTCGCCGCTATCGAGATCAATCCAGGCCGAATTGGCACGATATCGCGTGGTCAGCAGGTGTGTACTTGCCCGCGTGCCCGTGCATCCGCGGCGGGTCCAATGCACTGGTTCGCCGATCGGATCGCCCGATGGAATGTCATAGATAAGCAAGTTTTCTTCGTTGCCGGTAAGTAGTTTGTTGCCGGCAATGAATCCTGGCACTCCGGGTTTGGGCAACCCGCCGCCCTGGACGACAAGTCGCGTCGGCGACGAATCAGATTTCCTTGGCAGAGGTTCACCGTCGCTGCCGCGATAGAAGCCCGTGGGAGTGACCACGATATCGAGCGAACTGCTGTACCGCAATCGGGCGCCGCCGTCCCTTTGCCATATCCGCTGCCCCGTTGCGATGTTTAGCGCGAACATACTGCCGTCACGGGTCTCGTCTTCGCCGCGTCGCTGGTTGGTTAGTTCGGCACAGAACACTTTGTTTCCGCCCACCGCAAGGCTCATCGCGGCGCGTGTCGTCTGAGCTCGCCATAACAGTTCGCCCGTGCGACGATGCACACACAATACATGCGGCCCGCTGCTACCCACCAGATGGTCATCGCAAATGCGAAGGTTATCCCAGGGCGTTTTGAGGTCTTCAGGAAGGTCAATGCGTCCGGCCAGCTCGCCCGTGGCTGGATCGAAAACCAGACAACTCGTACCGGCGCTGAGGTAGATCGCGTCCTCGACCGCGACCAGTTGCGTTATTGCCGCGAGGCTTGCCGACGGGCCCCACTCTCGATGTTTTGCATAGCGGACAGCATCCCGGGCAGCATCATGGGCAGGGGGTTCAGCGCCGAGAGGCGCCTCGACCTGCCATAGTTGGCGGCCCGTGTAGACATCGGATGCCCGCAGCACGCCTTCCTCGAAAAGCACAAGCCGTCCGCCGGCCACGCGAACCTGATTTTGCCCGGGATATTTGTGCCACCGCTGCGCCGCATCGAACCATAGC
>CAYYOX010000602.1:2681-4564 GCA_964473065.1 uncultured Planctomycetaceae bacterium
GATGAAGTCGTCTTCCGAGGCTCCCGTGCTGGCAGCGTTGGCCTGGGCATGTGACCAATCCGCCGATCCCGGCAGCGATCCCGAGCGGGCCAAGAGCACGAAGCTGCCGGTCTGCCGAACGGTCGCGCCCGGAAACGCTTCGTCTTGCACGATCTGATCGATCCGACTGCGATCCGCTTGCGATCCCCAGGCACAAGCGACACCGCCGTAGGGGCGAAGCGTATGGAATACGGCCTGCGCCAGCGCTCGATCGGCCGCCGGGTCAAACCCATCGGGCGTCTCCGAAACGACAAGACTCGCCCAATACGGTGAGAACGGGTACGTCGCCGGATCGCCGACCAGCAGGCTTACGCGAGTTCCGTACAATCCCGTGCTGTAGAGCCGTTCGCGGACTGCGGCGACCTTGGCCGGGTCGTTATCCACGGCCATCACATGCCGGGCGGACTGCCGGGCAAGTTCCTCGACGAGACGCCCACTATCGATCCCCAACACGAGGGCGTAACCGTCGCGAACGCCCGTGGCATTAAGAATGGCGTTGGCCTTCTCGGTCCACTCGTCGGCGGCGGGGGCAGCCGTGGCGGGTACGGTGTGCGTCGTCGCTTCGCCCGGCTGTGCAGCGGCAAAGGCTAGAATGCTTCCCTGCGCCGTCACGATGAATAGCTTCTCGTCGGCCGCCAGCATCCGTTGCGGCGTTCCTTTGTATTCCGCACGCCACACGACCTTCGGTTCCTGGCCAACCGTGTCAATCGCTTCGACAACTCCCGGCCCACCGACATAGAGCCGGTTGCCCGCCTTGATATGCACGTCGAGCTTCGAGGGCAGTGTCCACAGTTGGCGAAAGACGCCGCCGAGCGTGTCTGGAAGAGGGTCCTCGCTGCGGTGCGATGGGAGGTCGGCTGGCGTAATCTCTTGGAGTGTGACTTCCGTCAGATCGCGGGCGATGATACTGCGGCCACTCTCGTAGATCGCCTCGGGCGTCATCACCGGCTGACGAAAGGAATCAAGCTCCCGCTGGTTAGCACGTTCGATGTCCAGCCGAGTCCAGCCGCCAGGATAGAGCATGGGCTTGTAGTCCGAATGATCGGGTTTGGTATCTGCAAATCGTTCGCTACTACGACGCGTGATGTCGAACAGATCGCCGCCGTGGCTGAGATAATTGCCAACGCCGGCCACGAACCAGCAGCCTTTGGGTAGCCCGTTGCGTCCTCCCCAGCCCATGGTGTAGGTTTGCAGTTCGCCAGTTTTCAGGTCTAAGAAGGCTGGCAGTTGTGCCCCACAAGGCACGACCAGCCTGTCGCCGACGATCGCTAGATAGCCCTGGGGCGTCAAGCCGGAGTACTGTCCGATGCCGTGGTCCCAGTTGCTTTTCGGGATGTGATTTCCGTCGGTGTTTGACCAGACGGCTTGCCCCGACTCGGCGTCCACTGCGTGAACGAACACACCTTCGGTTGGCCACAGGCCTGCGGCAAAGTAGATCACGCCATCGGCCAAAACGGGACCACCCCGGGCAGGCCACAACGAGACTAATCGCCCATGACCAATGACCTTGCGATCGGGCTTCCCCTCGGGAAGACCGCGGAACTTCCAGCGCAGGGAGCCGTCGTTGGCGTTCACGCAATACAGATAGCCGTCGTCTGAGACGAAATAGAGATTGTCCTTCCAAGCCACGGGAGCAAAGCGGACCGGCCCCTCGGCGAAGAACCGCCAACGCTCGCCGCCCGTCTCGGTGTCCAATGCCGTGACGCTGTCGGTGACCATCGAGGGAACGAACATGGTGTGGCCAAGCACTACCGGTTCGTAGGAAGCGTCGTATGCAAGGCGGTTTTCCTGGGGAAACGCAGGCTGCGGAACTGGAAGAGTGCGCGTCCAGCGGAGTTGGAGGT
>CAYYOX010000603.1:0-4560 GCA_964473065.1 uncultured Planctomycetaceae bacterium
GTGGCTGCCTTGGCGGGCGAAAGGTCGATCAGGTCCAACTCGGTCGCCGTCCACGTTTGGTGATTTCGAACGATCAGCGTGTCGATGGCATTGACGCGCCGGTCGCGGTTGAAGTCGTAGGGCGAGTCGATCTCGGCCGGATCGAAGAACGGATGAGGATTCGCCCGAGTGGCCAACACGTCCAGAGAATCGACCTTGGCCTGATCGGGCAAGTTGCCCGTCTCGCCGATGGCGTTGCCATAATAGAAGACGTCGTCGAATTCCAAGCCGGTATTCCCGTTTGCCTTCACGGTCACTTCCAACCACTGGTTGACAATGGCCCCGTTGTCCCAGGTCAACACGATTCGGTCGGAACTGTTGGCGCCTTCGCCGGGCCGAACTTCGATGGCCGGCGTCGGCGCGGGGTCCCAATCGACGGGCGTGTTGTCGTTGCCTGCCTTGAACGTGAAGTCGTCCGTCGTAAGGGTCAGCGGCTGGTCGAGTCGGGCGACATCGACCATGATCCCGTTGATTCCCAGAACATAGCTGGTGTAGTTGGCAAACGTAGCGGCCTGACCGGGCAGCAAGGCCGTCTTGTCCGTGGCAAGGGCCTCGTCATCCCAGGCGGAGTTGTTGTAGAACGCATAGCGACCCTTCATCGCGGCCCTCAGGTCGACCGAGCCGGGCGATGGCGCCCTCGGCGCCCAACTGTCCGGATCGTTCCCCCAGACATTCGTGCCCAGGCGGTTCAAAGAGTCGCCGTTGCCGTCGGTTGACGGATGCCAGGTGTCTTCATAATTGGCTTCGTCTTCAAGTGAAGGGGGAAAGTAGGTCAGATCCTCGGCCGGTGGATCGTCCCAAAACAGCAATTGCACGCGTTCGCCCGTGTCGCTGAGCGGATCCGCATAGCCGCCGACGATCAGCACTTCCGATCCGATCGCGTAATGATTGCGGAAGTCGGCCAGGCGGATCGGATCGGTCGCCGGATCGAACCGCACCACCACCAGGGCCTCATGGGACCCCAAGGTGGTTTCCGGGGGAAAAGCGAAGTCCGCTCCCCCACTCAGCAATCGCCAGTGATTCAGGCTAAGCGGCTGGTCGGTGAGGTTGTAGATCTCGACGAATTCGAGGTCTTCCGGCAAGATGCCTCCGCCGGGATCGGGCGGGTTGTACATGACTTCGCTGATGATCGCGCTGGGTCCGATTCGCGGACCGCTATTGGGTTCCCCCAAGGTCCGAGTGATCATCGGATAGAGCTCACCCTGGCCGTCCGGCCAGCGACCGTACGATTCGCCGTTGAGGATCGGGCCGAACTCCACGTGATCGGCAAATCGCTTGGGACTCCCGTCGCCCTGATCCAGTAGCAGCCAAACTTCATCGCCGTAGTGGGCATCCAGCGCAAAGCCCTTCTCGCTCGGACCGCCGAACTCAGTCTGTTGGTCGAATTCCAAGATCCCGCCCACATAATGACCTTCGTAGAAGGCGGCATATCCACCGGCGGGAATCACGGCGTCGGCGGGAATCTGGAACTTCAGGAAGTCGTTGCTGTTGTCGCTGAGCCACCAGCCGCCGATTTCAATGTCTTGGGCACTCGTGTTGTGCAGTTCGATTGCATCGACCAAGGGATAGTCGGTGTGGGACAACACTTCGTTAATCACGATGTCCCTCAGCGGCCCTTCGCCGGCTGCACCTGGACTACCGAAAAGCTCGTTGCTGGGTCGCCAGTTATCCGGATCGTTGTAGTCGCCGTGCGGATCGATCACCTCCAGCGAACTGCCGTCCCCGTCGGCCCGCTCAGGCCAACCGGCGTCGGCGAAATCGTCATAGGTGAACTCTTGAATCGTTTCGCCGAAAACGTCTACCAGCGTAATCGTTTCGCCGGAGTTGCCCAGACCGCCGCTGTACTCGCCGGCCACGTTGTCGACCACGCCATAGCGGGCCGAAAATGCGTCGAAGTCTCTGACCAGCACAACATACTCACCGGGAAGCAATCCGGTGAGGGAGCCTTCGGTAATAAAGTCGAAAGTAATCCCGACGGTAAACGCCACTCCCGTCAGATCGATCCATTCGTCGCCGAGGTTCACCAATTCGACGAACTCGAAGTCATCATCGTCACCATATCCCGCGGCAGCTTCCTCCTCCGAGGGATCGTAGGGATGGTAGTTCAACTCGGTGATCGCCAGGGGACCGGCACTCAACACGCGCCGCGGTTCGAGCGTCTCGAATCGCAGGCGGCTGCCCATGATGGCTCGACCGGACGGTAGAGAACGGCCTGCCGAGAAGATCCTTTTGGCGAAACTGCGCAACGTCACACGCTCCTTTGGGTGCCCGAAGGGGCTACGTGGTCCGTCCGGTGAAAAGTCGCCGCTGAAAAGTTGCTCCGGCGCGGCCCAGAATTCATCAACGTTCATTATGTCAGATTGGCCCGATTATTGCAACTGTTTTGCCAATTATAGCGGTTGAAACGGTCCCCGGTTCGCCATCTCCCCGGTTTACTGGTGCAGTGGTGTCGGTATTTCCAAGTTTAACGACAGCTTTAGCAGGAATAAATCTGGTGAACCGATCGTGCCGATCTTAGCAACGGTGCGGAACCTATCGGGGCGAACGGTTTTCGCGATGGACTCGATTGGGCATGTTCTACTGGAAACCTTTCTCAAGCTGGGGAAATCATTATGTTTAGAAACGCCTCGATGATCGGCGGCCTGGTATCCGCCTTGCTGTTGGCGGGTACGGCCTTTTCTCAAGAAGAACCGGCGGCAACAGACGCAGCCCCGCCGCTCCCCACGGTCGAGATGCCCACGGCCGATGAAGCGACGCCCGTTGAGGCAGCGCCCGTATATGCGGCGCCCCGACGAGCGGCCCAAGCGCCGGGCAATCCCTATAAGGGCGTCTTCTACGACAACGATTTCAGTTATCTGGAAGATCCATACAACGACGATAGCCGCTTGGGCGACAGCCTGAAGCGACGTTCGGTGGGCGACTGCGTGACGGTCGACGTCGGGGGCGAATATCGACTGCGGCACCAGAACGAGCATATCCTCAACCGGACCAACGATTTCCTCCTGCACCGCACCCGAGTATATGCCAACGTGGAATACGGCAGTTGGTTGCGTTTCTATGGCGAGGGAATCGACGCGGTCACCGACTTCGACGACGTCACGCCGCGCGCGATCGAGGAGAATCGATTCGACGCCTTGAACCTCTTCGGCGACCTGAGAATCCTGGACCGACCCGGGGGACAACTCTGGCTTCGCGGCGGTCGCCAGGAACTGCTCTACGGGGCCGAACGGCTCGTTTCGCCGTTGGATTGGTCCAACACGCGAAGGACGTTCGACGGACTGAAGGCGTCCTGGAAGGGGTGCAACTGGGACGTCGACGCTTGGTGGACGCGACCGGTGCCGTTCGGCCAACACCTTGCCGGCGGCGTCACCGATCATAACTTCGACCGTTCCGACGAGAGCCAGGAATTCATCGGCCTCTGGATGAGTCGCAAGACTTGCAAGATCCGAAAACTCGATCTGTACTTCCTGCGTCTGGCCGAGTACGACGCCAACCCAACCATGTTCGACGAGAGCCTGTTTGGCGCCCGCTGGGAAGGCCAGTGGTGCAACCTGCTGCTGGAGGCCGAGGGCGGGTATCAATTCGGCAACTTCGGGGCCGACGACCATCGAGCCGGCTTCTTTACCATGGGAGTGGGGCGAAAACTGGATCTGCCCTGGAAGCCGGTCGTTTGGGCCTATTACGACTGGGCCTCCGGCGACGCGGACCCCAGCGACGGGCGCCACGAAACGTTCAACCAGCTCTTCCCCTTAGGTCACAAGTACTTCGGCTTCATGGACATCGTGGGCCGGCAGAACATCGAGGACTTCAACTTCCGCGTCACGGCCGCGCCGCACAAGAAGGTCCGGCTGATGCTCTGGTGGCACATCTTCCACTTGGACGAAGCCCGCGACGCGCTGTACAGCGCCGGCGGGACCGCCATTCGACAGGATGTTACGGGGGCCGCCGGCACCGATGTCGGCCAAGAACTCGACCTGACGGCCAAGTTCCTCCTGACCCCCAGGGCCGACCTGCTGTTTGGTTACTCGCACCTGTACTCCGGCGCCTTCCTGGCCAACACGGCCGGTGGCGTGGCCGGCGAAGACTTCTACTACGGACAATGCACGGTGCGGTTCTAAATAGCAGGGCGTGATTGAAGGAGATTCTGTAGGGTGGGTCGAGGAACGAAGACCCACGAAGTAAGAATGACGAAGCACGAATGACGAGGACATATTTCGTCATTTGGATTTCCCCCGCGTGGGTCTTCGTTCCTTGACCCACCCTACAGATGCCGCGCTTAGCGCCACAACGACTCGCTGAGCCATACGGCTATGGGAATGAAGATGATCAGCGGGATCCAGGCGGCCAATGCGGGGCTGAGCAGCACGCTGGCGCCCAGATATTGGCAGCCGATCACGACTAACAAGAAACACGCGACGACCAGGGCGCACATCCCCACCGCAAGGAACACGTTGCGGCTTTGCCGTGACGCGACCAGCGGCAGCCCTAGAAACAAGAGCGTCAAATCCATAAACGGGTTGA
>CAYYOX010000604.1:0-4556 GCA_964473065.1 uncultured Planctomycetaceae bacterium
TCGACCGTGGTGGTGGGAACATACAGAATATCGAGCTTGAAGACCGTGCCGTCGGAGCCGCCCTCGAACTGAGAATCGAGGAACTCGTCGCCGTAGCGGGCCATCATCAGTTGGGCCGGACGGTTGTAGAGGGGATTCGGCGAGATTAAGTAGACCAGATCGTCGTACATGCCGTGAATCCCGCCCGCATGGTTCATCATGTGTTTGACCAGAATCTCATCCTGACCGATCGGCACAGCCGACCCTCTCCCGCTGCGATCGATGGCCACCGAGTCGTGCACTCCGCGGAACAACTGCATCGGATCGAACTTGACGTTGAAGGAGACATAGTCGGGTCCGTCCCTCGCCCGCCCGGCCAGCGATCCCTTCAGCCGTACGCCGACATCGTAGAAGACCTCGCTCTCCTTGTAGACAACCGTGGCCCCGATCCGATCGTTGGACAGGAGGTTGGTGGTGGTGAGCAACAGGGCCGTGTCGGCCGGAGTCATAATGATGCGGAAGTTGTGGGCCTGCAAAGTGGCGGCCTGATTGTCTTGGACCTTGTACAGCGCCCGCGACTGGGGACCCTCGGCCGGGAAATCGGACACGCCGCCCAGCGAGTCGGTCCCTTCAGCGTAGAACTGCACGATCGCCGCGGCCGCTTGACCGGGGATCGTACCCTCGAACCGACCGCCACCCGTGTCGACCATGCCCACCGCGACGGGATTTTGGCCGTTGACCAAATACACCAACGAGAGCCCGGCCACGCCGTCCGGGTCGTCGGCTATGACGGACACTCTCACCGACTCGCCCGCGTTGGGGATGACCGGCGTATGGGTCAACTCGTTATATGTGGGACCGACGTTCGTCTGCAACGTCGAATTGGGCAACCCGGGCGTTCCGTTTTGCAGCGGCACGTCGATCAGCGTCGTCTTTGGCAGGCGGTTGAAGTAGAGCCGCGTGTTGACCTGATTGGAACCGCCGATCCACTTGGCCTTGAACGAGATCTCATACTCCCGGCCGTCGACGATTGCCCGATTATTGACGAACGTGGTTTCGGCATGATTGAGCTTGTCTTCAGCCGGTCCGGTGGCCGTCAGGTGCAGGATCCAATTGCCCGGATCATCCGGGTCGGCGATCACCTCGCTGTGGTGCGTGCCGAGGATTCGCCACTTATCGGCCGTACCCGAATCGAATCCGCCGTCTTGAATCAATTGGGTTCTCGCGCCGGCGGGATATTCGACGACCGAGATGTCGTCCAGCCACACTTCTCCCTCGTCGAGCATTCCCAGCACGAATTCGCGCCACAAGGTCGAGCCGCCGTCGGACTGGGCCGTGCCTTCGTAGGTGTAAGTTTGCCAGGACGACTTGCCCGTCTCGTCGCTGGCGGCCCAAGCCTCGGGCAGCGAGTTGTCGGCGTCCGGATCGCGCAATTCGAGGCTGCTGCCGCCGCCGTCGGCATACTCGGCCCAGCGCCCGTCGTCGTAGTAATGCACTTCGTCGGCCGGGTTACCCGAGCCGTCGACCAGCACGATTCGGTCATGGCGGTTGGAGAGATTCCGCGAGAAATTACCCACGATCGTGGCGCCGGGATACTGTGTGGCCAACGTGGCGGCATCCTTGGCCACGACCAGGAACTCGCCTGGGGCAAGGGTCGTTCCGCCGGGAAACGTGAAATCAACGGCGTCCTGGATCGTCCAGCCGTCCAGAGCGATTGGCACGGCGCCTCGATTATAGAGTTCGATCCACTCCTCGGCCGACTCGAGGTAGGGTTCCGCGGGATTGTTGGTCCGCGGATGGTGATGGTACATGATCTCGTTGATCACGATTTCGTCGTGGAAGTCGAAGCTATTTGCCGCACCCGGCGTGGGTGCGTCCGGATAGAGCCACTGCCCGGCCTGCTCGCCGTCGCGTCCCTGCAACCGAGTGTCGACCCGCACAGCGTCCAACACGATCGCGCGATCAGCCGTGTAGAGAAACAGGTTTTCACCCGGACTCGGTACGAAGCCCAGTTGTGTCTGATCGAAAGTAACTCGCTCGCCGGCCGAGATCGACAAGGCGGGCAACACATATTCGTTGCCGCCGGATGTGGCCAACACCATTCCGTCGGCCGTAACGCCTGTCTGCGAAGGGTTGACGATCTCCAACCAGAAGATCGGATCGGCGGTTCCGGCCACTTCGCTCAACAGCAACTCGGGCGGATCGAGGATCTCGGCGGCCGTTAACTCCGCGCCGAAGGCGATGTCCTGCGCCGAGGGTTCGTAGACCTCGATCTCGTCGATACACAGGCCGTTCTCGTGGGTGATGATTCGCACGCCCGTGACGTTTTCGATCGGGTTGAATCCCCAGAGGTGTCGCAGATAGGGCGTGTTGTCGGGGAATCCGCCGCCGTAGACAAGGTCGGCGATTTCGGTCCATTGGCCGTCGGGCGTGGTTTCATCCGGATTAGCGACCGTGGTGTACTGCAACGCATAACTACCCCAGCGGTCCGTGTACTGCGTGGCCTCGCCGCCGTTGTCCCGCCCGAAGGCGATTCGGTCGATGGTGTAAGCCGCGTCGAAGGCGATCCCGGCAAAACTCTCGGCCGAGTTGTTGATCCAACTGTTGCTGTTGCCATAGATGCCGTCACCGAGGTGATCAATCTGGTGGACCGCATGGCCCAGCAGCAAGTCCTTGGCGAAGGCCGTTGCTCCGTTGCTTTGCAGGGCCAGATTGTCGGGCACGTTGTTGGGGCCGCCCGTTTCGATCAGTGTAACTTCCGACACCGAATCGGCGCCCGCCTGATGAACTTCGACGGCCAGCACGTTGATGCCGCTTAGCAGGGCGTCGGTGGGAAGCGGAATCGCGCCGCTGAACGCGGCTTCGCGCACTATCGACATCGCCTCGGTATCGTAGTCGACCGGGCCTCCGGGCATGTTGAAGCGGTAGACCTCTTGGCCGTTGAGATAGAACACGGCCCCGTCGTCGACCACGTGATTGACGGTCAGTTGAGTGACGTTCGGATCGCCGTCGAAGGAGAACAGCGTGCGGAAGTAATACGTATTGGCGTCCGAGGCCAAGGGGGTAAGTTTCGGGGCCGGCAGCTCGGCGATCCCGTCGTACAGAAGTGCGTCGCCGGTCTGCCACCCTGCTGCGGACGGCGAGAAGCCCGTCTCCTTCCAAGTGCTGCCCCAGTCCGTGCCCGAGTCGTCATACCACCACTCGGCGCCGATGTCGATTAGCGAGACGCTGCTGCCCAAGGTGAGTCCGGAAGTGAAGTTCAATCGGCCGGGCGTGCCATCGGCTTCCAAGCTTGCGCGCCAGTTTTCGGCCGGTTCGCTGGCCCCATCCGGATCGATCTTCGCCAGCGAGGCGCCCGACCCGTCCGGGGCGATCGGCCATTGGCCCCGGTCGTCGTAGTCCAACTCGTCCATGATTCGGCCGCTGTTGTCGGCCAACTGGAGCCTCTCGCCGCCGTTGTTCAGTCGGTTCGTGTAGGGCCCGATCGCGTCGGCAAAACCGGTCGCTGTTTGCAGAACGGTCGGATCGGCGGCGATCACCAGATACTCGCCGGCGAACAGTTCGGTCCCGCTGGGGAATGTGAACTCGACGCCGTCGGCCAGCGACCAGCCGGAGAGGTCCATGTCGACGGCCATCTGGTTGTGCAACTCGATCCATTCGAGCGTCGCGGCCGTATCCCCGGTCGGATTGTACATCACCTCGTTAAACACGACCGTGCTGTCGAGCACCAGTCGCGGCTCGAGTTGCTCGAACCTCAGCCGGGCGTTTTTCCGGTCGTGTTGTCGGTGTTTGCGACTTGCCATGGGTGATGCGGGTGAGCGGGGTTGCTGCTGAAGATGCCGGCCGATCGCGTACCGGGGGAATCTCCCGGGCAACCCTCCATTATATCAGAAAAGACTCTTCTTCGTTCCGAATTATTCGACGGTCCCAAAACCCCCCGAAAAAGCCCACGGGTTGCAACCCGTGGGCTTGAGTTCGGGAAATCAGTAGTCTCTACATTCGGCGTCGCCAGATCAACAGTCCGATCAGCCCGCCGAGCAACATGACGATCGTACCCGGCTCGGGTACCACGACGCTGGCCGTGAACACACCCGGCACACCGGCGATGGTGTAAGCCAAACTCAAGTCGCCGGCCAGGTCCACGTCGCTCTCGCCGAGGACGTCACCCAGCGCGTGCTCACCCGTCAGCGACATGGCAAACGCACCGCTGATCGTGGCGTCGGCGTCCTCTTGGAACAAACCGAGGCCCTTGGCGTCGTCACCGGTGAGGATGCCCGACTCGGACGACAGCACAAAGCCGGTTACCGTGGCGCCGTCGGTGTCGATCACCAGTCCGCCGCCAGTGACGACCAGTTTCACGCCGGCCGCGGCGGCATCGGCCGCGGCGGAGTCCGGATAGGTTCCATCGCCGAACAGGCCCGTGCCCAACAGCGCGAGAATATCCTCGCCGGAGATCTTGCTATCGGCGTTGAAGTCGCCATTGCCCCAATTGGCTTCGGTCGTAACGCCGTCGCCGAACAGGCCGGCTTGGAGGATGTTGAGGATATCCTGGCCCTCGACCTTGCGGTTGCCGTCGG
>CAYYOX010000605.1:0-4549 GCA_964473065.1 uncultured Planctomycetaceae bacterium
CACAATCCGATACGAATTGGACGCACAGCGGAGCTGCTTCGGAAGGGAATCGGATACTGTGATCGCGGCCGGTGATCACGTTGGGAAGACTTGAGGACAAATGGTACTCCTCCAGTTCCGCCTTACCTGCGCCGGCAATCACATTGGTCAATTCTCCGACGGCATCCACCACGTCGTCGGTGATCTCGTTCACTTCGGTTAGCAACATGGCCGAAGCCGCTTTCAAGGCGACCGCTTTCGAGATGCTCAGCACAACGGTCCCCACAGCTTTGTCCGAGGAGAGCCCGATGATGCCGGTGATCTCATGCATGGGGCACTCGTCCGCTTTCAGCGAAACCTGACAGCGGCGGACCTCGGTGTTAAGCATGGTGGAAAACGTGGTGCTTAACGCGCTGATAAAAGGATTGATGTACTCAGCTTTCATCGTGATGATCCTTGCCGGCGGACTGCCTGCCCTTCGATGGACATACTGCGTGAATGTTGGGAGGGTGATCGTCGAGCAATTGCTCTAGGGAAGACTAGGTTCGCCTATACCCGCCGTCAAACGCAATTGGTGCAACCGTTTCCGGTCTGCCGAAGCAATTGATCGTGATTGTGACGATTATGACAACCCTGCGGAGGATGCTAGTCGTCGAGTTGGCAGGTAGCCGAGAATCCCGAGCCCTCTGCAATCTCCACCTGCACGGAAGTTGGTCGAAGACCGTGACGCGTCGCAAGCTCTTCCCGGAGGCGTTCTCCCAGATAGCGAGCCAGCAATTCACACGTGGTATTTGCCAGCGGCAAGAGTTGGCAGTCCTCGGCCGGAAAGATCCAGCGGCGGGTCGCCAGCGTGACTGTAACCTCTTCGCCGTGGGTCTCGACTCGCATGGTCGGATGCTCGCTCGGCAGCAGGACACGATGGTCCAACTCGGAGAGAAGATCGCGAAGAACGTCTCGAAGGACGAGGAAATCGAGCACGTAATGGTTTTCCCCTAACGGCCCGTGCACCTCGACGGCCACCCGATAGTCATGGCCGTGCAGCCGTTCGCATTCTCCCTGACCAAACGTAATAAAATGGGCCGCACTGAAGGCCAGATCGTCTTTCGCGATTCGTATGCGGTAGCTTTCCATGGCAGGGTCAGGGGTTAGGGACGGAGTATTGCTCCAGGAACTGATTCACAATAGCGACCACCTGCTCGTCGGCGTCTTCGAGGACATAATGGCCGGCGTCGGCCAGACGGTGGACCTCCGCTTGGGGAAAGAATTCGACAAAACGTTCCAGAAACGCCGGGGTGAAGCACCAGTCGCGCATGCCCCAGATCAGGCAGATCGGATGTTGGTTGAATTGTGATAAACCGGCTTCGATCCCGGCCAGTGTCTCGTAGCTGGGATGATCGGCGTTAAGCGGGATATCGCGCACAAACTCGTAAATGGCAGTCCGTTGGCGCCAATCGCCGTACGGGGCCAACAGCCCGCGACGGACCGCCGGCGTCATGCGATCAGGTTGGCAGACGGCCATGCGCAGGGCCGCCCGGGCGAAGAGATTCAACCCTTGCACGGCCAACCGGCCCAGCCCGGGGATACGGCAGGCCCGAATTCGCAGCGGACAACTTGGCGAGCGGAAAGCGGCCGTGTTCAACAGCACAAACCGGGCAAACCGCTGCGGCGCCGCCACGGCCGCTCCCATCCCAATGGCTCCGCCCCAATCGTGCGCCAAGAGCGTCACCTGCTGCAGGTCGAGTTGCTCGATCAGTTGCCCCAGATCCGCAACTCGTCTGGCCAGCCGATAGGAATACTCGTCGGCCGACGGCTTCGCCGAGAGCCCGCACCCGATATGGTCGGGCACGATCAGCCGATACCGGCCGCGCAAGGCGAGCACGACGTTGCGCCAGTAGAACGACCAGGTAGGATTGCCGTGAACCAGCAGCAGCGCGGGGCCGGACCCCTCATCCAGATAGTGATAGCGCCACCCCTCGATCGTGATCTCACGAGACTCGAACGGATACAGCTTGCGCCAGTCATCGTTTGCGGGCATAGTCGGTCAAAGGGAATGTTGGCCAAAGGGGATGTTGGCCAAAGGGGATGTCGATCAGTTCCAAAATGTCAACCGACCAGTATATCGCGTCGGTTGCGGTTCGGATAGCGGCTCAAACTGGCAAAACGCCGGCGACCAACCAGCATCAGCCCCGCGATTCCCGCCCCCAACGCCAGCCCGGCCAGATTGCTCGCACAATCGAGCGTCTCGGGGGCTCTGACGGGCACGAATCCCTGCAACCATTCGGTACCCATCGCAAAACCGGCCAACCCGACGCCCACTACCCATCGTGGCACAAACCACTGCGGCAAGAGTGCCAAAGCCCCGAGCAATCCGAAGCTTCCCAGATGAATCAGGCTACTCGACAGTTGGGTCTGACCAAACCAATCGGCCGATCCAGGGAGCAGTTCGAACGGTTTCTCGATCAGAAGCAACCACAGCAAGGTCGACATATAACCGAAGAACACGACCTTCCCCACAACCGAGGCGCGGTGCGATCGCCCGATTTCCGGTGAGGGAGCAATCCATCTATCAACGGCTTTTACGCTCACGATCCGTGCCTCGCGGTTCCAACAGGGGGCTCTGTGGAGAATCCACGCCAATTCGATGCCCTACTCGACAATCAATAGGTTGCGTTTCACCGCATGTCAAAACTCCGCGACTTCTTCTACCTCCATTCTTAACCCTCACACGATCG
Source organism: uncultured Planctomycetaceae bacterium (assembly GCA_964473065.1). Classification (GTDB taxonomy): domain Bacteria; phylum Planctomycetota; class Planctomycetia; order Pirellulales; family Thermoguttaceae; genus CAYYOX01. The sequence continues at coordinate 2,712 of CAYYOX010000605.1, forward strand.
GGAAAAGCTGGGGAAAAGCCTGAGGTTCTTGTAGAACGCGTACATTTTACGCGTGTTGGGTCTATTTAGCGTGTCGAAGGCGGGATGCCCAAGGCATCGTAGAGACGCCGATCAGCCAGACTGTCGATCACGAGCTTCGCGACGCTGAAATCGTGATTCCGACTGTGTTCGCCCGGTACCGCCACCGTGAACGCCCCGGCGGCGGCCGCGGCCCGAGCGCCGTTCTCGCTGTCTTCGAGCACCAGTATCTCGGCCGGTGGCAGACCGAATCGCTCGGCGGCCTTCCGGTAGATCTCCGGGTGCGGCTTGCCGTGCGTAACGTCCTCGGACGTCAAAACGAAATCGAACCGCCGGCGCAAGTCGAACGGGGTCAGGCAAGGTTCGACCAACGTGGGCCGGCTACTGGTCGCAATCGCCTTGGGGATATCGGCCGCCTCCAAGGCATCGAGCAACTCGAACAGCCCGGGCAGCGGGGCCAAGTGATCGCCCAGCAGGCTGATGAAGAGCCGGTTCGACTCGACCGCCATCTCCTCCCAGTTGTCGTCCAGGTCGTGCCAGTCGATCATCTTCTCGAACGTCTTCTGAGGGGGCAGGCCCATGATGGCGTCTTTGAGTTCCTCGGTATATTCACGCCCTCGCCGGCTCATCAGTTCGGTGCCGACCAGAGTATAAACGTCTTCGGTGTTGAACATCAGGCCGTCCATGTCGAAGACGGCGGCGCGGAGTTGTGACATCGGGTGGTAGCCGTTCGGGGTAAGGGATAGGTGTGATACTTTAGAACTTGTAAACGAATTCCTGAAGTAGTTCTTTTACAAATTCTTAGTGGATTCTACTAGGGTTGTGCTGTTGAAGCTAGTCGAAAAGACGGATCGGCGGAAACGGCCTGCTCCCGCCGAGCCGTTAGGAAATGTCAATCGCCGCTCGCCCATGCCTTGTGGATTTCGTCCAGGGCGGCTTCTTTGGGGTCGCCGGCGTGCAGCACGACTCGATAGCGCAAGGTGACCGACTCGCCGGCCGGGAGTTGCCAGGGCTCTTTGACGAAATTCATCGGCGTGGGCGAGATGAAGCCGTAGTCGCGCGTGAACCAAGTGCACGGCGACCAGGGATTCTCCGGGTGGTCGAGGATCGCGATGCCTTCGACCACTTTGCCGGCATTGCCTTGCCGTGGTCCGTGATAGCCGCACCAGGCGGCCGGTTTGCCGAAGGTGGCCTTTTCGCCCGATTGACCCTCTGAGTTGATCAGCGTGCCGCCACCCCATGGCGTGATGTCGACCGCCGCACGGATCGAAAACAACGAATGGTTCGTGCGAGTGACGGCCACGTCTTCGACGGCAATCCACTTGATTTCCCAATCGACGAATCGCAACCTCGGGCTGGGCACGATAACGGTAATCTTGCGCTCGTCGCGCATCACGACCGGACCGTCCGGTTTCCTCCACTCGCACTGGTCGAGGATCTCGGCCGACGTGGGCGTTACTTGCCCCAACCGCGGCCCGGTCGAGAGGATCTGTCCGCCGTCGAATCCGGTCTGCCAGTAATTTCCGCCGTTGACCCGATCACAGGCGAACAACAGCGAGCGGTGGTGAGGGTAGGGCAGTGACGTCTCGCTGGTCAGCGGCAAGCCGGAAATCGGGCCGGTCAGCGGGTACCTGTAGGGATATTTCTGTGAGCGGTGTGCCCGATAGCTGGTCAACAGGCTATTGGCCCGGCGGCTCCAAATATGCGGTCCAAGTTGATCGGCCGTCAGCTTGTCGGCCCCCGGCACCGGTTTGATCTGAGCCATGGCGGTCGAGGCGGCCACCGGCGCCGCGGCCGCGGCTAGTGAGAGTTTTAAGAAG
>CAYYOX010000606.1:0-4544 GCA_964473065.1 uncultured Planctomycetaceae bacterium
ATTGCTGGAGTCGTTCGATCAGGAGATTGAAACGGGGCGAAAAAGGGGTCCGGCTACTTTTTTGAAAAAGTAGCCTGACCCAATACTGTTCGGCACTCAATTTGCGGTGCCGCTACGAGCTACTCCTTGGGTCTCGCTATTGTGCCCATATACCCCGCCCGCAAGCGAAATCGCCAGAGAACCATCGGAAAAGCAGGGCCGAGATCGGCTTTCGTAACAAACTGGACAATGGCAAGTTTCGTGCCGAACAGGATTGAGCCTGACCCCTTTTCGAGACTGACCCCTGTTCGAGACCAAGAAACTTGCGTCGGGGCAGGTTCAGTGCCGATCAAACTTCCCGCCAAGAAACAAAAAACAAGGTCTGACCCCGAGATTCGCCGAGATTCGCGAGATTCGAGATTACGCCGAGAAGGGTTGGGAAAATCGACCGTAATCTCTTTGCGCCTTCGCGCCTTTGCGTGAGAATTCCCGTATCGAGGAGCAACCACTACCCGTTACGTCAAAAGGGCCCGCCCCGCTCAAGCCGCAACCCCTTACGGCCCCCCACCTTAGATCACAAGAAGACCCGCCCCCCTCGTCCGAGTCGGGCCACCGCCGAGAGACCTGTCTAAGGCGGATTTCCTACCCGCTGACGAAAACTACCTAGGTTGCCAATATCGGTAGTGTGTCCCATGGTTTATTGCTATTAGTGCTATTAGTAAGAAGTCGTCGAGACGGGCAGCGGCTCGTGGTGGCACCGGCATCCGGCGTGCTTGACAACCGGGCGGAGCACTAGTAGGATCGACCACAGGTAGGTGGCCCAGGAAGCTTGCCTGCCTGGGTGGCTAACCCACATGAGGTACCTGAGCAACGCCCCGGAGACTTCTCGTGCCGAACGCCGAAAAGAAGTTACCGGGGCCAACCCCGTGACCCAATGATTTCACCGCGATCGGCTGAGAAGCGGCGAGTGGAGACGAGCTATGATCCACTTCAATTGCCCGAACTGCAACCGCAAACTCAAGATCCTCGAGGATGCTGCAGGGAAGACCGGTCGCTGCCCCAAATGTGGAAAACCGGTTGAGACACCATCTCTTCCTCCTCCGATGCCGGAAGCGTCAACTGTCGAAGACCGACGAAATCAAGTGCCGGCTTCGGAGGCAATGTCGATCCAGATCCAATGTCCAAATTGTCAAAATCGCGCCCGGGTTGCAGACAAGGATGCGGGGAAGCGATTTAAGTGCCCGAACTGCGGAGGTGAGATAGCGGGACCGCCGCAAGATTCAGCCGCAGTAGGGAACAGACCGGTCAGTGAACGCCGAGTCGCTGCCATGCGGATCATTGTTCCCATCCCGGAAAAGTCCAATCGCAAATCCCACTGGTTCGCCGCCAGGAAGGCGCCGAAGGAACGGGCTCAGGGATCGCAGCAAAAGCGGCAGCCCTATACCCAGCAACAGCAAGACGCCGATATCAATCAGCTCCGGATGTCGCCTCTTATGCATCACCACCTATGCACGATTTGCGCATGGGTCGGGCATGTGGGAGCTTTCCAGCATCAGGGGAGCATCGCCACAACTGCGGGAAGTGCCGTGGCCGCGGGAGGTGTTGCGGCCAGCGGTCTTGGCATTGGCGGGATGATCCTGGGCATCATTTTAATCATCGTCGGTATTCCTCTTCTCTTTTTCTTTTTCCTCGGCGTGATTCCCATAGTGATCGGTTTTATTCTCCTGTTCATGGGCGGGACCGCGACCACTGCTGGCTCTATCGCCGCAGCGGCAGGAGTGACCACGGCTGCGCAAGCATCCGACGCAAAGCGGGCAGCTGCGCAAGCTCCCCCTCAGTGCCCCATGTGCAAAAACGTGGGACTGATCCCTGCCCTGTCTCCGTTGGCTCAGAAGATGATTCAGGAGAACCCAAACTTGGCCGCCATGGCTAGGTCTGAGAGCGAACGGGTCATCCAGTCCCTTCCAGACCCGCCGCTGATCATCACGGCAGAAATGGTCTTTGAAGAAGAGAACACGCGCACTGATGCAACGCCTAAGACTGATCAGTGAGGAACGGGTAGCGCCGATGATTCTCAGGATTAGAGGCGAAAAAGGGGGCAGGCTACTCTTTTGAAAAAGTAGCCTGACCCGAATGGCACTGCCGTATTCGCAAAAACGGGTCATTCCGGCGAACACTGGGCAGATCAACCACGACCTGGCAACGCAAATAGTCTTGCCTATAATCCGTATCTTGTCTATTCGGCGCCCACGGCAGTGCCATTCTAGCCTGACCCCTCTTCGAGAGCGACAACAGTTCGCTCGCTGGCAATGCGGACTACGGGAAGGTGTCCGTGCCACCCGCGGCCGGTGATTGACAACCCTGGCCCGTTAGGCCAAACTCAAGGTAGATTGAAATCCCTATCAGTCACACGCCGGAATCGGTTGGCTTGAGCATACATGGGTGGAATCAATGAGCGGTCGAACCTTGTTTCTTGCTTCTAAAGGGTTTCTTGCTTCTAAGGGGTATTGTGCCGCCATCCTGATGGCGACGGCGATCTGGCCTTCGCCTAGCCGTGCCGCGTTGGATGACACGTTCCGCGCGACGGTCGAAGGCGACTGGGCGGCCCAGGAGCAACGGTTGGGATCCTCGCCGACGGCCCCCGAGGCGATTCGGCGCGTGATGGCTCGGGTCGATCGCTTGCTGGAAGATCTTGCTCGGATGTCCGAAGCGGGTGATCTTCGAAGCGAAGCCGCCCGTCTGGAACAATTGCGGCCTGGGGTGGGCTCGGTGGAAATGCTCGACGAGCCGGCCCGTGCAGAGTTGTATCGCGAGATCCGCTGGATCGGGCGCTCGTTGGCCCTGAAAAATCCCTTGTTGGCCGAGCGGCCGCTGGTCTTCATGAAGCGACGTCGCTTCGTCTGCCAGATGTTGCATGAGTATCTCGGTTACTACTACGATTACGCCGACATTGCCGGCGGGAGCGTCTGTGTGCTACCGCGGCCGGGGCACTCGTTTGCAGCTCGCGATCTGATCGATGGACGGCTGCCGCGGGGTAACTACACGACGTTGGCCCTCTCCTACGACGCGCGGACGATCTATTTCGCCTTTGCCGAGCGGTTCCAAGGGGGACTCGGGGCGGAGAAGAAGCCCGATTACTACTCGCCTGATCGGCGTTGCTTTCACCTTTACGCCATGGATGCCGAGGGCGGCAACCTTCGGCAGTTGACCGAGGGGCCGGACGACGACTTCGATCCGTGTCCCTTGCCCGACGGCGGATTGGCCTTCATGTCGAGTCGCCGCGGCGGCTTCACCCGCTGTAACAACCCCTGGGAACCATTGCCTGCCCACACGTTGCACCGCATGGCCCCGGACGGCGGCCGTGTGCAGACTCTCTCCTTCCACGAAACGAGCGAATGGCATCCGTCGGTGCTGCACGACGGGCGAATCGTCTATACGCGGTGGGACTACGTGGACCGTTCGGCGGCTAACTTTCACGGCCTATGGCTGAGCAACCCCGACGGGACCAACGCCGGTGTTCTTTTCGGTAACTACACCACGCGGATCAACGCCTGCTTTCAACCCCGAGCCATCCCCGGCTCCAACCGCGTGATGTTCGTCGCCGGCGCCCACCATGCCGACGTGGGCGGTTCGCTGGTGATCGTGGATCCGGCACGCACCGGCCTGGATCGAGAAACGGGGCAGGATAAGTTCGACTCGGTGGAGATCCTTACGCCGGAAGTCTGCTTTCCCGAGGCGCCCGATTGGCCGACAAGCTATTTCCACAGCCCCTGGCCGCTCTCGGAAAACTATTTCCTGGTGAGCTTCAGTTTCGACCCCTTGCCGGGGATGAGTTCGGGCGAATCGCGGGATACGCAGACGGGGCTATACTATCTGGATCGCTTCGGCAACATGGAACTTCTGTATCGCGAGCAGGGTATTTCGTCGATGTACCCGATTCCCTTGGTCCCGCGGCCCCGACCGCCGGTGGTCCCCAGCGCGTTGGATCCCGAGTTGGGCGACGAAGGCGAGTTGATGGTCACGGACGTCAACCGGAGTCTGCTGGCGATGCCCGCCGAGCGACCGATTCGGGCCTTGCGCGTGTACCAGATCCTACCCAAGACTCGCACGCACGTAGTCAACCAGCCGCGGATCGGCCATGCCAACGCCGAAAGCGCGCGGATGCTGCTGGGTACAGTGCCTGTCGAGGAGGACGGCTCGGCCTACTTCCGAGCGCCGGCCCGCAAACCGTTGTATTTTCAGGCCGTCGACGCGGACGGACGGGCCGTGCAAAGCATGCGCAGTTCGGTCTACTTGCAGCCGGGCGAACGGCGCAGTTGCATCGGTTGCCACGAGCGGCCCGGCACTGCACCGTCAAGGCGCCAGACTCTGGCAATGGCCAGACCGCCGTCGCAAATCACTCCCGGCCCGGAGGGGACGCGACCGTTCAGCTTCCCGCGGTTGGTTCAGCCCGTGCTGGATCGCCACTGCACGGGTTGCCACGACGGCTCCTCGGGGAAGGATCGAAGCAGCTTGGCATTGACCGGTCAGCCGGTCGACCAATTCACGCACTCCTACGGCCATTT
>CAYYOX010000607.1:0-4536 GCA_964473065.1 uncultured Planctomycetaceae bacterium
GAATTTACAGAACGAATGTTACACTACCCCTGTTTTTCGAACACTTGATTTATTGTACCGCCGCCTGACCTGTCAGGACTTCTCCATGTTTCATATCCAGCGTGTAGTCATTGCCGTCTCGAACGACGTTTTTCAGATTCCATTTGACTTTTTGGCCAGGCCAAGGGTCCTGCAGGCGGAGTTTACCGCTGACCGTTGCTTCGATACGCACCTGGGTGGTTGTTCCGTCTCTACGAGTAGCAGACACCTTGAACCCGCCCTCTGCGCGTAAATCCTTGAATTCAGCATCCTGCCATCTATCCGGCGTTGCCGGGAAAAGACGAATAATACCAGCCTCACCTTTACCGATTGTTGGCGCCCAACTCTGGATTAGCATGTCGTGGACGGCCTGGTTGGCTAACATGTTACCTTCGATGGTAAAGAAGAAGCCATGCCCCCCCTTCGCTCTAATCGGATCAAACGACGTGTTCATGTGAAAACCATTGCGAGTGATGTACGCATCGACAAATCTGCTCAAGTAGTCATACGCTTGTTCGCTTTGCCCGACCCGACTGCGGACGGACGACATCCACGGATAACTCCAGCCGGCCCAGTCGCCGCCTTTTTCATACATTTCGTCAAATCGTTTCATCGTGGCCGCAATGACATTTCGATCCTGATCACTGCCCTCGATGGTCAAGAGGTTAAACGGATGAATGCCCATGGCATGCGAAAAATGCCGGTGTAAAAAGGTTACCTTCTCGTTTTCGCTCCACATCAAAGCATTTTCATCGTCAATATGACGGGGGCCCAGCGAATGGGCGATTTTTGTCCAGCGGGTTGCCTCTTCGTTCTTACCGAGTTCCTGCGCCATTTCAGAAAGGGCGAGAAAATGAACCTGCATCAAAACGCGGTCCTGATTGGTGTTGGGCTTCATCCAGGCTCGCGGCGTAGCGTCAAAAACTTCACCGGTTGATGAAAGCGGAAGTTTTAACACGCCATTTTCATCGGCTTTGAGCAAGCCAAGCCAGCACTGGGCCATTTCGGCACACCACGGGTAGGCGCGGTTCTTTAGAAAGTCTCTGTCCTGTGTGTAACGCCAATGCTGATAAAACAACCATCCAAACCAGCCCGTGTAAGTCGGGGACATCGAATACTGAGCCCAACCACCGGTCGGATTACCACCCCAAGTCAAACAAGTCGGTACATTGGCCCCCTTTGTTTCAAAATAGTTCCCGGCAAACTCACGAAATACCGGCAATCGATCCCACATGAAGTCAAGGAACTCTTCGCCCGCTTGAAAATTTCCGGAGGTCTGGTATGTCTGGTACTGTACTTGGGTTTCCAGATCGCCGTGCAGATTGTTCTTGAATGCGGGACACTGGCGATCGTCTGTCCAGATCCCTTGCAGCGTGGCCATGGCCGGGAAACCCGGCTGTGAATTGGAACCAAGATAGTATCGGGTCAGATAATAATGCTGCAGAATCTTGCTGTCTGGAATACTGAGAGCTGATGTCGTCCAGAACTGTTTCCAGTGCTTTTTGTGTTCGGCAAGCAGCTTCGTGTAACCGATACCAAGCGCCTTATCCGCACGCTTGCGAGCGGCACCCAACGGGTCCTTTCCGTCTTTCTGGTTGGTTGTAATCGTCATGACAATAAGTGTATTACCTTCAACGATTTGTCGCTTAGCGAAAACCACGAATGTAGGACCTTCCTGGATAGATTGCGTATACCAGCAGCTATCCTCGTCTTTTTCCAAAACCGGAGCAGGGTAGTCAAGAGACTTTCTCCATGTACCGCCCATACCAGGGGCCCAGATATCAAATCCTTTCAGTTCGCCGGGAACCAGCATCATAATCACCGGTTCAGTTGCACTGGCAAAGGCCCTGACATTGCTGCTGTTTTTGTAGTCAATTTGTGCCTGAGCGCTGGCAAGATCCAGCCTGAATGTATCAGCGACAACACCTTCCGGCAGCGTAAGTTCAAGTTTGCCTATACCAACATGCGTTGGCGGATGATTATGATAGCTGCCGTTATACATCTGATTGATACGCTCAAAATTGCCGGCCTTGATGTGTTCCTGGATTGCTTTCCAGGTAAATTCATCCGTTTTCCATGAAGGGTCCACCGTTCTTTCATCCCAGACATCGACGCGGTCAAGTTTGACAGTCAGGCGGCTGTCCTGTCCCCAGATCAACGCGCCGAGTTGTCCATTGCCAATCGGCAGTGCTTCAAACCAGGCGCCTACCGGTGCAGTCAGCGATAGATTGCATTGGGCCGGAGGCATGCTATTAGACAGGGCTTTGGGTTCCACCTTATTAACCTTCCCCAATACGCCGATTTCGGCGGCGCCGGCAAAAGGATGGCCGCCGATCGCGGATTGGGATACCAGTTTGATGTAACGTCCCTTGACGGGCTTATCGAACCTGAGAACCTGCTGCTCAGGGCTATTCTGGATGTTGCCAAAGTAGTTTTTTATAACTGGCTTTCCCCACTCTTTGCCATCTGTGCTGACGTAGAACTCGTAATCGTAGATCACTCCGCCGTCTCTGTTATCCTGACGCGGCAAATAAGTGAAACCGTCGATCATAACCGTATCGCCCAAGTCGATGGCGATGTGATGCGGATGGCTGGGCTGCCCCCCCTGCCACTGCGTATGCCAGAAGGTCTGTGGATTGTCGTCAATGGCCCGTTCGGCGCCATTAGCGTTCTGCTGTTCGCTGCTGAAGGAAACTACTTTCCACTTGCCCTTGCCAATCCCGAATTCGGTGGTGATCACGTCGGTGGTTTCATTCGTCGAAGGGTCCTTGCAGAAGGCGTTAACGATGCCGCCCTTAATCAGGCTGAAAGGTTTGGTGTAGATTTTGTAGTCATCAACTTTGGGGTCTTTACCGATGGCGTACAACACTTGTGCTTTCTCGGGGCCGGTGATGGTTATCATGCCATCTTTGTCGCGCTTAACTGTCGGGTCCTCGAGGATCAGCGGGGCGTTGTAAATCCCCAGATTCGAGATCACCAGGCAGGGCGCTTTAGTGTTAAACGTTACCCGGGCCTTGCTCACCTCGACGCGGTCAAAACGGAGAATGCGCTTGTAACCGATTGTGGTCGAGCCGGCAACCTTGCGCCAGGTGTCGCCCTCGAGGATTTCGAATGTGAAACTGTTTACGCGCTGACCAAGACGAATGTATTCCTGCATGAGCAAGCGGTTGAAGGCAGTTGGTTTGCCGAAATCGATGGTTATTATGGCGGCGTTTACGCCGTCGTCAGTGGCCCAGTAGGTTTGGGTATCGTTGTCGGCGGCCCGTGCGGCGGCGAACTGCTTGGCGTCGCCGCGGACATTGTCGGCGCTCAGCGTTGCCTTATCCAGCAGGTTCACGGCAAAATCGCGATCCAACTGTTTTTTAAGTCCCATCAAGGCGTCAATGTCTCGCTGGTCGATATCGCCGTCGGGATTGATTGCGACCATGAAGTCGAGGGCCGAGTTTTGCCCCACAGTCTTGTAATAGGTATCCACAAGTTGGTTAAGCGTTTTGGGCATTGTATAAGACCGCCAGAACGCGGCTTCGGCGCGTATGCGCGTATCGGCCTCGGACGGCACCCAGAGTTCGCCGCCCTCTTCGCCTGTTTGCAGCGTGGAAATGAACTTGCCGATATCCGAAAAAGGATAGCCCATCCAGCCGAGACCATAATCGCCGATGGTCGCCCAATTGGTCTCGGGCGAGTGGCCCGCTTCGTTTCCGCACCAACGGACATCGGGCCCGAAGGCGTTGAAGAAGCAGGCGTTGGGCTGGAGTTCGCGGCCCATGGCGATGATTTCTTGATACGTCTCCTGGTAGTATTCGGTCAGAAACTTGCCGCCGATATTGCGGTTCTCGTTGGTTCCGCCGTAGTATCCGCCGGCGCCGTGCGCGCCGTCGATCCAGACCATGAACAGCTCGCCGTAGTTGGTGAACAATTCACGGAATTGCTTCTTGATGTGCGGAAGGTACCCCGGCTTACCCCAGTCGGCGCGGTGGCGATCCCAAAACGAATAATAGACGCCAAGTTTCAAGCCATGCCGCTTACACGCCGCGGCCATCTCGGCCAGCATGTCGCCTTTGCCGTTCTTCCACGGGCTGGCTTCCAGATCATAATCGGTATGCTCGGACTGCCATACGCAAACCCCGTCATGGTGCTTGACGAAAAAAACCACGCCTCGCATCCCGGCCTCCTTGTATACACGGCACCACTTTTCCGCGTCGAACTTCTTCGGGTTGATCAGCGACGCATCATCGCCGCCCCAGGGCCAGTCCTGGCCCACATAGGTTCCCATCGTAAAATGCGGCAGCGCATAGTATTCGGTTTCGTGCCACTTGAGTTGCCGCTCGGACGGAACGGCCCCCCAAGGTCCAGGCGGTGCTGCCGGTTCGGCGGCAAAGGTCGAGGTGGCCAAAACGGTCAATGCAATGGCAAGAGCGGAGTGAAGTTTCACGGCAGGTTCTCCTTGGGGCAGTACGTTAAAACCGGGATTTCCCATTTGGGTTGAGCCTGGAACCGTTCCAGGCTTGAATCACAGCC
>CAYYOX010000608.1:0-3474 GCA_964473065.1 uncultured Planctomycetaceae bacterium
ATACCCAAAGAGATCAAATGTAGGCGCAAGGTTTTTCAACTGTTCATTGAAGCCCTCATTGATCTGCTCCTGTACTTTATCCGCTGCAGACGTCAGAGCAGCGGCCGTGGCCTGATCGTCGGTGTTCGCTGCCTCAGATGATGCCGCGGTGAACAGCTTCTCAAAGACCTTTCCGAGGACGCCTCTCTCTTTACTTGATTCATCATCGAGTGCGCGTTGCGCATTGATGAAAGAGAACTGGAGGACCGATAGCAGATTCGTACCATCCAGGGATTTCCGATTGGTTGGATCGTTGGGGTCCTGCGCTTCTACCGTTGCCTTGAAGAGCGTTGGAACCCGCTCCTTGAGGGCTTTGAAGAAGGCGCCCTTGTCATCATCCAACCCTGCGAACAGTTGCGGGATCTCTCCTGGAGCGAGAGCATAGCGGATGTCTATTTGGGCAGAAGTGCATTCTTCGTTTACGTCGATAACAAAACCAGCGAGCGGGCCGAAATCTTCGTCCTTCCCATATTCAACGTTTAGTGTTGTTGAAATCAGTGGGAGAACTTTTCGGATGTCAGCCCCTTCCTTCTGTCTTCTGTACAATTCGTACGCGGCCCAAAACTTCCCATACACACCCAGCGAAAAATCCTCGATCTTGAATCGAGGACCTTTCTCGTCGAGGAGACGCCGGAAAAGCTCTGTCAATGACGTCTTGCCGCTGTTATTACGTCCGACGATGACCGTGGCGCCATCTTCCAGACACAGTTCGACGTCTTCAAGCAGGCGGAAGTTCTTGATAGATATTCGAGTTATCTTCATTTGTACTGCGATCTGTGAATTGTGATGGTTTCGAGTTTAGGCTTATCTGGCTATGTTTGTTAGTACACCGTTCGGCCGAGCCGACAGGAGGTTTTTGCCACATTGTTTCGCCACGAACTTGCTATTGGGGCCGTCGCGGGAGGGGGCAGCAGGCAAAAGCCGAATGATCCCGGATTTCAACCTTCTGTCCGCCCGGCTCTCGCTTATACAACGCATCCCGAATCCGTCGCATAACACCACTGTAGCGGGTTCGCTCTCTTTCGCAATCCTATCCGGGTGGAAGTCGTACTGCCAACCCCGCGACCGCAGTGACCAAAACGCCCGTCGGCTGGCTATGGAGAGGCTGATGGTGCGAGAAGGTCTTCTCGCTCGGTTCTTCCGGAATGGAAAAGCTCGCAGCCCTGACTGGGCTGCTCTGCTTGGCTTGAACCGCCGAGCCGGCGCCGAGTAGACGGGCATCGGTCGGCAACTGGCTGAGCGGGCTGTTGAGTACGCCGGCCGAGAGCCCTCTGCCTCGTTCATTCACTACTGTCCTTCTTGTCCCGGATTTGTATTGCCCGATCCAGATGTTCCCGCCGTTTCTTGAGCGTCTCAACGTTGGTCGGCAGACTCAGAAACTTTCCGTATTCGCTGAGTGACGCTACACCAAAATCGTTTCGAATCAACCGCAGAAGATGGTCCTCAACAAACGACTTGGCCGAATAGACGGTCTGCTCCATTGTGCTGTCCGACTTTGCCGCATGAACATACTGGTTGCGTCGAAAACGAAGGTGTTCGAGTCGTTCCTTCATGTCAGGACGGTCTACATAGAGCCATAAAACACGCTTAATGGTCTCGTCATACCGTCCTCCAATAGTATCGGTGATCCGTTCGAGAATACACCACAATTGGAGGAACGCCGTGTTGGGGTCGGTCTGGCTCATGGCGTTGGCAAACCGGACGAGAAGCTCTTGAAGCTCCCGCCGGTAATCGAGCTTCTGCATTTGCTCTAGCGCCCAAGACCGAAACCGCTCAAGTTCCTCCCAGCCCTTCTTGGGTTCAAAGAGCGGCCGGTCGCAGACATAATCCGGCTCGTACCAGTAGTTGTCTATGGCCGGAGAGCCGTCGGGGTGGTGAACGGTATGGATTGGCCCCAGATGAATGGCGCCGATCGGCTCGTGAGGATGCAGCCCGAAGTGCATCGACCGACGACCTCGCTTCTCCTGGAATGTCCAAAGCCCCCGAAGTAGGTTCAGGGCGTCAAGGGCATTGTTCATCACCTCGCAGACCGTACGTCCCTTTGCCTCAACGGCTACTCGTAAATACTGTGTCGACTCGTGATGTTCACTGAAACGCTGGTCAGCCGTGTAGTCATTGCTAACCTTGGGAAAACAGAACTCCTCACCTCGGCTCGACAGCTTCCGGACCGTGCAGCCCATAACCTCTATTGGCTCCACTGGAAGATCGGTGATTGACAGCGTAGTGACGCAAACGAGATCGTTTAGCGGTTGTCGGAAGAAATCGGCTGCGAGTTCATTGGCGTGAGAAGTAAACCACTCCGGGTCGATTGGCTTGCCACCGCCGCTCTCCCTAATTGCCGAGTGGACAGCCTTAATGACGATCGACCAAGTGTCCGTTTCGTTTAGTTCGTTGCCGTCCTGGTCGAGAATCACCGCAGCAGAGCCTAAGACGAGGTGATATGGCTGGGGGACATGGGGTATCCGATAAGAAGGCTTGCCCGACTCAATGGATGCCAACTCGCCAAGTTTGGCTAGCGATGCCGTGGGTGTGTATTTTCCATCATCTTTCTTGTAGGGTTGTCCTTCCGGTGTCCTCCAATACACGTACCGTCTGGGCATGTCGGCATCTCCTGCTATTCCTTCGTCCGCACACGTTTTTGTTTGGCTCATGTCGGCTTCTTCGAGGCGGTTTCCCGATCGGCGGCGATCCGCGCCAGCAGCACCGAGGCCGGTTCGTAGTCTCGGCCTTCGCGACGGGCCAGGTCGGCTTCGGCTTCGACAAGCTCGCCGGAGAACGCCTTGGCAAGAACGGACTGCGTGATTCGCTCGGTTTGCGCTGTTGCAGTCGTCAAGCGTTGTTCGATTCGTCTACTAATCTCAAACAGCGTGATTGCCCGTCGAGCGAGTTCTTGTTGTTCAGCAAATGGAGGAAGAGCTATTGGGCCTGTCTTGAGCGGCGTAGCACCAACATTGCCCTGGTTCACATTGCCCGTTTCGTTCTTGAAGAAGCATTCGCGATATTCCTCGGACTGCAACCACAAAAACAGATATTGCGGCAGCAGGCGTTTGCTGGAACACCTCAACCGTGATACCCTTTGGTTCAAGAACAAACGATTCGTCGATTCCTGAATTAAACCAACGTAGCCATAGTCTCGTTTGTATCGCGTGCCCGTCTGCGAAATCAGAATATCGTCTGGTTGCACCTGGAAGCGTTCGGCCTCCTGGGCATAGTCATTATCGATGTACGCCGGTGCAATGGATTCGCCGATGTATCCGGGGCGGACGTTGCCAATCCGAAGAACTTGATTGCCCGTGTTCTCGTCAACAAATCGCTTGCTCTTGTAAGCATGGCCACCTTGATAGTCCGTAACGTCGCGAAGCGTGGTCCAGCACCACCCGTCAGCTACGTCACCAAGTCCCCATTCATCAAGTGCTGCCGAGTCTTCTTCGTTAC
>CAYYOX010000608.1:3484-4518 GCA_964473065.1 uncultured Planctomycetaceae bacterium
GCGGTGAGTTGGCCGGAGCAGGCGGCGGCGAGGACGGATTGGCGGAATCGCTTGAGGATCGCCGGCACGCGGGCCAACCGCTCCCGGGCTTCGTTCACCCGCCCCAACAAGGCCTCCACCTTCGCCACAATACGCTCCTGCTCGGCAAGAGGAGGGAGCAGCAACGGCCACTCACGCACAATCCTATTCGTCAGATTCGGCTGAGCCCCTCCCTGGCCTGCTTCGACTAGCGACGTTCGTTGAGCAAGGAGATAGTAGAACAGATACCATCGGTTGAAGTACTTGCCGTGAACAATACAATTCGCACAGGCCTGATTCGTGGCGGCGTCAATCCCAAGTATACCCAGCCTCCCAATTGTAGCCCCGTACAAAGCGACCGATAGGGTCCCTTGCGGCAACAGCTTAGCAGCTGAACTACTCAAACCTTCCTCAGACAACATTTCTTCAGTCGCATTCACTAGCCCATCGCCCAGGTCGCCGCTCTTGACCCAAGGGATGTCTCCACCGAAATAGCTCTCAACTTTGCGGGACGGTGTTCCACCCGTTGCCCAAAGGCCCGCGTCATCCATACGAGCGACCACCCAACCCTTTGGTACATCGCAGCTGCTATCTCGTGCTTCTCCAAACTCAGAGCGAATCAAGTTACTGCCTCCTTCAACGAGGCAGTGTCACTTTCGTTGCCATTCTCCAGCATTTCAACAATTGTATTCAACTCCTCAATCGCCGCTTCCAACTCACCGACCGCATCGGTCGCGAGTTCTTCCGGCGGGGGCAGGTCGTCGGCGTCTTCGAGCGACTCGTCGCGGAGCCATTTTAGGCTGTCGATCTTGAAGTCGCGGGCTTTTAGTTCTTCGATGCTGAACTTGCGCCAGCGGTCTGCTTTCGAGTCGCTCGGCTTTCGACGTGATTGGCCGTTGGGGTTCTTGCCGTAGCACTTCTCGAATTCCTTGAAATGGGCCGCCGTCAACGGGCGGTCCTTTTTTGTGATGCGAGGCACGTTCGTCCGCGCGTCGTAGATCCAGACGGTCTCGGTC
>CAYYOX010000609.1:0-4510 GCA_964473065.1 uncultured Planctomycetaceae bacterium
GGTTTGGGGACTAGTATCGTCGCCCGCCGCCGCCGCCACGACCGCCGCCGTAACCACCACGCCCGCCGCCGCCACCACGCCCGCCGCCACCACGCCCGCCGCCGCCACCGCCGCGGTCTTCCCGGGGCTTTGCCTCGTTGACGGTCAGGTCCCGGCCGTCCAACTCTTTCCCGTTCATCCCTTCGATAGCCTTTGCAGCGTCGGCGCCGTCGGCCATCTCCACAAAGCCGAAGCCGCGGCTGCGGCCCGTGTCACGATCGCTGATGACATTCGTCGATACTACCTCGCCAAACTCCGAGAACATCTTTTCCAGTTCCTCGCCTCCAACATTGAAGTCGAGGTTGCCAACATAGATATTCGTACCCATCATTAATCTCCACGCACTCTAAGCCAAAGAGACCCAAGCTTTCTCTTTCGGGGCCAGGTCGAAAGTGGTTTCCATAAACCATAACAGGCCGGGAGCTTCTTTCCTGTCGCTCCAAACCGCCCCGATTCGAACCACTTTCCAACGGCAAGTCAAGTGCTTCTTTTTGCCATTTCGGGGGGGGAGGAGGAAAAGGAAGAAAAGGGGTCAGGCGTTTGAACTATAAGTTTTGTCTTTTCTCGGCCGGCCGCACGGGCTGCCCGGCTGTCGGGTCCGGCACTTCATCCACACGGCAGCGGCGGCAATCATCAGCGTGGTGACCGCAGCGATCAGCAAAGGTAGGAACCTCGCGCCGAACAGGCTCAGATAGACGCTGAGCATCGGCAAAGGAAAGCATTTAAGGCGTTGAATGCGCCGCCACCGAGCTTGGCAAGACCACGGGAATCCAAGCGTTTCTAAGATGACGCGTGCCTACTGCAAAGACTCGGTACAGCTAGGTTGCCGCAAGGGTTGCTGTGGACTGATTTAAGCGAGACCGCCCACAAAAGACCGCGAAATCGATGGCACCGCCGTCTCTCATCTTTGCGGCATACAAATTAACGCACTTCAACACGGACGTCTGGAAGCCCCTGGGCGTCAATCTGGTGAACCATTGCAAGAGCCAAAATAATCGGGGACGGACGACCGGATCGACAGTCCGATCCGAGGGTCAGAACGACGCAAATTCATAACTAAGCTTCGGGTCGCCTCTTATGATTCAACTTTCGAAATCTGTTGAACTTGTCGTGAATACGAAGCGCGGGAGCCAGCAGGAATGAACGGTAGCCAGTGGTACTCAGCGGGCATGGGCAGCATGTCAGATTCGTATCACATTTACAATATCCCCATCTAGCCTCACGTGGGCACTCGCTCGGCGATCGGCTCCTGGTAGCAACTCCAAGGGAGCCAATAGCTTGACGAATTAACGACCCCCCGCCTGACGGCTCACCAGCGTGCCTGTGAGGCGCTCTTTCTGCTGGATTTACAATTCTTTTACTTGACCCTCACATATGACGGCTTGAATATGCCAAGCTGCGAGAGAAGTTGGGTCTGTGTGGGGTTGGTTTTTCGTCATTCTTTGTCTAGGTCATTTGTCCTTGCAGTGCGCGGCAATTGGTCCACTTTCTACGTGGTCCGATTCGGCCGCGGGCGAATGATCCGGAAGGAGGTGATGCCTGGCAGTTGTAATCGTTGTGATTTCTTTGTGCCGTGAGTTCCCTCGTGTCGGGGGTCTTGGCGATCCGATTGGGCCACAGAGACGGGATAGGCTGCTTTGGAAGAAAAACAGCCACCGGATCAACCCCAGCCGGTCTGGGGTAAAAACAAAGGAGCACAGACCATGAAACACACATTGATGATTCTGATGACAATGGCGGTCGCCTTCGCGGCGATCTTCGGCGCAACCTCTCAGAATGCTTTTGCCGTGACCATAGAGCGCCGGGTTGCGACCGGCAACGATGACTCAGAAGAAGACGGGGACAATGGAGCGATTACTCGGACTAGCAGCGACCTTGAGATGGTCTATGACCATCCCAACTTCCAGTGGGTGGGCATGCGCTTTATCGACGTCAATATCCCCCAGGGGGCCGATATCACCAACGCCTACGTCCAGTTCAAGGTGGACGAGGAGACAACCGGGGATACCAACCTGACCATCTGGGGTGAAGATGTCGATAACGCCAGCCAGTTCACCACCGATACCGACGACATCTCCTCCAGGACGCGAACGAGCGCCTCGGCGTATTGGGAACCGAACACCTGGCCCACCCGGGGCGAGGCGGGCGTTAATCAGCGTACGTCGGACATTTCCTCGGTCATCGAGGAGGTCGTCGGCAGGGGCGGCTGGAGTTACGGCAACGCCCTCATCTTGATCATCACTGGCACCGGTGAGCGGACGGCAGAGTCATACAACGGCGATAGTGCCGGGGCGCCTCTGCTGCACGTTGAGTACACCACTGGGGTGACCTATACGCTGACTGTCAACTCCGGCAGCGGCGATGGGGACTACCAGGCCAGTACGGTGGTCGACATCCTGGCCGACGCGCCGGACGCCAACCATCTCTTTGACGTCTGGACGGGCGATACGGCCAACATCGACGATACCAGCGAAGCCAACACCACCATCACCATGCCGGCTGCCGCTACGGAGATCACGGCGACCTACGTGGAAAAACCCGCTTACACGCTGACTGTCAACTCCGGCGACGGCGACGGGAGCTATTACGCCGATGAGGTGATTGACATCACGGCCGACGCTCCGGGCGGCGGGCAGATCTTCGACGGCTGGACCGGCGACACGGCCAACGTCGACGATACCAGCGAACCAAATACCACTATTACGATGCCTGCGGCCAATACGGAGGTCACCGCCACCTACGTGAACGTCTACACGCTGACGGTCAACTCCGGTGATGGTGACGGCGATTACGAGGCCAACACCGTGGTGGACATCACGGCCGATCCACCGCCGGACGCCAACCATCTCTTCGACACCTGGACAGGCGATACGGCCAACATCGCCGATACCAGCGAACCCAACACCACCATCACCATGCCGGCTGCCGCTACGGAGATCACGGCAACCTACGTGGAAAAACCGGCGTACACGCTGACGGTCAACTCCGGCGACGGCGACGGGAGCTATTACGCCGATGAAGTGATTGACATCACGGCCGACGCGCCCGGAGAAGGTCAGATCTTCGACGTCTGGACGGGCGATACGGCCAACATCGCCGATACCAGCGAGCCGAATACCACCATCACCATGCCGGCAGCGAACACGGAGATCACCGCCACCTACGTGAACGTCTACACGCTGACGGTCAACTCCGGAGACGGCGATGGAACGTATGAGGCCAGCACGGTGGTGGACATCACGGCCGATCCGCCGGCGGATGGAAACCATCTTTTCGATGTTTGGACGGGCGACACGGCCAACATCGCAGATACCAGCGAACCGAACACTACCATCACGATGCCGGCGGCCGATTCGGAGATCACGGCGACCTACGTGGAAAAGACCGCCTATCACCTGACGGTCAACTCCGGGACGGGCGACGGCAACTATTATGCGAATGAAGTGACGCAGATCCTGGCCGATGCCCCGCCGGATGGCAATCAGGTCTTCGATGTTTGGACGGGTGATACGGCCAACATCGACAATGTCAACGAGGCGAACACCACCATTACGATGCCCGCGGCCAGTGCGGAGATCACGGCCACGTATGAACTGGTCGCTGGAGGAACTATCGAGATCAGGATCACCGCAGGAAGCGACGACGCCGAAGAGGACTCGGACGGGTCGGTGGGTATCTACAGCAGCGACCTGGATATCGACCCGAGTGACTCTGCGTATTGCGGAGTTCGCTTCCCCGATGTCAATATTCCCCAAGGCGCCTCGATTACCAGCGCCTACGTGCAGTTTAAGGCTAAATCAAACAACTCTGGCGCCGCCTCCGTTACGATCAAGGGCGAGGATGAGGACAATGCTACGACGTTCGTCAACGGTGACACCAACAGTATCTCTGAGCGTACGAGGACGACGGCCTCGGTTACCTGGGATGTCAATGACTGGACGGCCAACGATTCCGGCCCCGACCAGCAGACGTCGAACATCTCGTCGGTCATCGAGGAGGTCGTCGGCAGGGGTGGCTGGAGCTACGGCAACGCCCTCGTGCTTATCTTGGACCCCGACTCAGGCAGGAGGGTGGCCAGGTCATACAACTCGGACCCGAGTGGCGCCCCGCTATTGCACGTGGAGTACGGCGGCGGTGCGCCTCCGTCGACCTACACGCTTACGGTCAATTCCGGCAGCGGCGATGGGGACTACGACGCCGACACGGTCGTCGATATCCTTGCCGACTCACCGCCGGCCGGCCAACTCTTCGACGTCTGGACTGGCGACACGGCCAACATCGACGACGTTGCGGAACCAAACACAACCATTACCATGCCGGCGGCCGATACGGAGATCACGGCGACCTATGTGGACGATCCGAACACTTTCTCTCTGATCGTCAACAGCGGTTCCGGGGACGGCATCTACGACCCCAACGCGGTTGTGGACATCACGGCCAACGCGCCCGGCTCGGGTCAGACCTTCGACGT
>CAYYOX010000610.1:0-4510 GCA_964473065.1 uncultured Planctomycetaceae bacterium
TCCGCGGTCGCTGTCAGACTACGGATTTTAACTGACCGGAAAGGCCTTCCCAGGCCGAATAGTTTGGAAGGCCGCCGTCGTCGGTGAGGTGCAGATGCCATCGATCCGGTCCACGGCAGTTGCGACGAGAATCGGCATACCGGTCCGAAGGGGGGACTATGGGAATTCGGCAGACTTGCGCGGCATCCATCGACTCACCACCGCAAAAACCAACAACGACCTCCATGCGACTGATCGCGATCGGTTTGCTGGCAGCCGTGAGTTTGGCCGCGTGGCCCGGCAGTCTTCATGCGGCCCTGCCCGGCATGAAGACCAAATCGCGTCGTCAATCCTTCAAAGCGACCACCAGTTCGGCGGCCCGGAAGAACGCCATTGATTCGATCCCCTGGGACAAGCTGGACGCCCAGTCGCAGGCCAAGGTGAAGTCGGTTCTGTCCGACGTGTCGATCTTTCGCCGCCTGCCGGTTCGAGTGGTCGACTGCGACCCGAATCTCTACCTATTCCTGGTCCGCCATCCCGACGTGGTGGTCAACATTTGGGAAGTGCTGAAGATCAGCAGCCTTAAACTTCGCCAAGTCCATGCCGGCACCTATCGGGTGGCCGAGTCGACCGGCACCTCAGCGACCGTGCAGTTTCTCTATCAGAGCCCCGACACGCACATCATTTACGGCGAAGGAAGTTACGATGGCCCGCTGTTGGCGCGACCGGTCAAGGGTCGCTGCCTGATCGTTCTCAAAAGCGGCTACGTCTGCGAAACGAACGGCCGTCATTACGTCACAACCCGATTGGATACGTTCGTCAGGGTGGAGAACGAAGGGGTCGAACTGTTGGCCAAAGCCATCCAGCCACTGATGGGCAAGACGGCCGACAACAATTTCGTGCAAAGCGTCGCGTTCTTAGGCAGCCTCTCCCGAACGGCCGAGGTCAATCTCCGCGGCGTAATGCGTCTGGCAACGAGACTAAGTCACGTCACCCCAGAAAACCGCCGCCGCCTAGCCAAGCTAGCCGCCGACGTAGCCCAAAAGTCGACCGCCCAGGCAAAATCAAAAACCGCCCAAGTCGCCAGCCGCACCGACCCCGCTACGCGAAAACCGTAACGGAACACCGCGTGGCCGCGGTGGCCGGGCGGACTTGTTCCTAATCACGAAATGCGATCGAGCTGGCGGCGGACCTCGGCCGACTTCTCGCGCGTGAGCGGGAAGAAGAGGTGGAAGAAGACTGCGGTAATCAGGAACACGGCAGCGGGAAACAAGGTATAAGCGATCTTGATCCCCAATTGCGTTTCGGCCGTTTGCGGGACGTTGCGGACGTATCCAATCCAGGCCAACACAAATCCTACGGCGGTCGCCGCCACCGAGTTAGCCATCTTCATCAACAAGTTTTGGATCCCGAAGTAGGCCCCTTCCCTTCGCTTGCCGGTGGCCAGCTCGTCCACGTCGATGACATCCGCCAGGATAGACAGGCTGAGGACTCCCCATCCCGACATGGCGGCGCCGCTGAGAATAAAGAAGATCAGCCCCAGCGCGGGCATGTCGCTGCGAAGCAGGACGAATCCCGAGGCCATGCAGGCCCCGTAAAGGATCAGGTCGAAAGTCATCGCATTCTTCTTTCCGATCTTCCGGCTCAACCACTTATAGAAGGGAAGAAAAGCGATTGTCGAAAGTGTCATACTCAGCAGGTAGTAGGGCATCATTGTTCGGCTCTTGATGACGTAGGTGACAACGTACGCCAAGAATCCGCCGCCGAAGGCAAAGGCCCAGATTACGAGAAAGAAGGAAATGGCAAGAAATATGAACGACTTGTTCCGGAAGGTTTCCAGAAAAGCGCGGCCGATCGGCAAGGCGCCGCGTGTCTGAAACTCGGGATTCTCGCGGGTACCGGAAAAGGTGACCAGGAACCCCAACAGCAGGACAACGGCCCAAGCGGCGCCCATCACCCGGTAACCGGTCAACTCCGAGGCAAACCATCCCGTGAACACGAAAAGGAAAGCCACCGGAATCCACGCTAGCGAGGCGAAGAAATGCCGGAAAGTCATCAGCGAGGTACGTTCGTGATAGTCCATGGTCATCTCGGCACCCATGGCGGAGTAGGGCATGATCACGATCGTGTGCATCGTGTAGAAGAAGACCGAGGCACAGCACAAGTAGGTCGCCTTCCCCCATTCCGACAGACCTGCGGGAACCATCCACAGAAGCAGAAACGACACGGCCAACGGAAGGCTGCCGAAGAGAATATAGGGCCGGCGACGACCCCAGCGGGAGACGGTCCGGTCGGAGAACTGGCCCATTAGCGGATCGGTGACCGCATCCCAGACCCTTCCGGCCAGCAGCGCAATGCCGACCCACTCCGGTCGCACGCCGACGACGTCGGTGTAGAAGATCATCAGATAGAAAGCCAGCGTCGTCAGGACCATGCCCTCGCCGAGCGCTGCAAATCCGTAACACGTCTTGACGGAAAACGGGAGTGAGGTTTTTTGTGCTGCCATGATGAGCGTGTCGAGTCGAGAACGGAAGGATACGCTGTTTGTGATACAAGGGCACTCTACACGATGGCCGATCCGCGTGTCAAGTGTGGGAATCGTCGGGGGCCTGCGTATTGACAATACAGGCCGGCCGTGTTACGAATGGGTCGCCATTCGGCTGAGTGGCGTATCGTGGATTTGCGGAATGTCCGTTTAGCCACCGCGGCCACGCGGTGTTAGCCGGTTAACACCGCGTGGCCGCGGCGGCTAAACAAATAGACTCCCACAATCGCGCGCCCCCAATTTGGCGCCTGCGTAAGAACAACTTTCGCGTTCAGCAACCGCCGGCGCCCGAACGCGGCGTTAGTGCTCCAGAAGAATAAAGAAACCATACCGGAGACCAGACTATGACTCAACCGACCAACAGAGCATTTATCAACGGGGCTCTCCCAGAAGTGACGATCGATCGTCACATCTACGGGCATTTCGCCGAGCATCTCGGCCGTTGCATTTACGAGGGCGTCTGGGTCGGCGAGGACTCCCCGATCCCCAACACGCGCGGCATCCGCAACGATGTCGTCGAGGCACTTCGCCAGATTCGTATTCCCAATCTTCGCTGGCCGGGCGGTTGCTTTGCCGACGAATATCATTGGAAATACGGCGTCGGCCCGCGCGACAAACGGCCCCGCTCGATCAATACGCATTGGGGCGGAGTGATCGAAAACAACCACTTCGGCACGCACGAGTTCTTGGATCTCTGCGAACAGTTGGACTGCGAACCCTATATTTGCGGAAACGTAGGCAGCGGCACGGTCGAGGAAATGTCGCAGTGGGTCGAGTACCTCACGTTCGACGGCGACAGCTCGATGGCCGCGGCGCGTGCCGAAAACGGGCGCCAAGACCCCTGGCGGCTGAAGTTTTGGGGCGTAGGCAACGAGAACTGGGGTTGCGGCGGAAACATGCGGCCGGAGTACTACGCCGACCTCTACCGCCGCTACGCCACGTACTGCCGCAACCTAAGCGACAACAAGCTCTATCGCATCGCGTGCGGGGCTCACGCGGCCGATTACCGGTGGACGGAAGTGCTCATGCGCGAGGCGGCCCGGCTGATGGACGGGCTCTCGTTGCATTACTACACCGTGCCCGGCTCTTGGGAAGAGAAGGGCTCGGCCACCGAGTTCGACGAGGCCGATTGGTTCACGACCTTGCAAAAGACTTTCTTTATGAACGAACTGCTCGAAAAGCACACCGCGATCATGGACAAGTACGATCCGCAACGCCGCGTCGCGTTGATCGTCGACGAATGGGGGACATGGTACGACGTCGGGCCGGGCACGACGCCGGGCTTCGTGTTTCAGCATGGCCACGGCGCGGCGGTTGGCCCGCGTGAGCAGGTCGCTCCGGTGCGTCTGCGACTTCAGGAGCGAGATCGCCGCGCGGACCCTCCCCAATCCGCGAAGACGGCGCCGGCATCGCGGGCAGTTGGCAACGTGACGCTCCACCCATCCGCCCGGCCCGCCGATCCGGTAGCTCAGTCGCCGGTTCTTCTCTGCTGGACGCCCCTTGCCCAGCGTCGAACCGGCCCACTGCTCGTACCAGGCCCTGTACTGCGGGGAATCGTGTTGATGAAAGTCCCTGGGAACGGGAACCGTCGGCAGCTTCAACTCCAGTCGGGCGGAGCCGGGTGTCAAGGCAATCGGTTTTCCTTCCACAAGCGGCACGGCCACCCGGCCAACGAGTGTTCGTCCCGTACTGCCAAGCTGTACTTGGGTCGTCCGACCCGCCTCTAACTGCACCTGGAACCCGCCTTCGCTGTTCCACTTCTTATCGCCGAATTGGGCGTATCGCTGAAGGTACCCGGTACCGGGAATCACTCGCTCGAAAGCAAATTCCCCCTCGGCACCCGAGTTTGTCTCGTAGTGGAACAGGATCGATCGTGCAGCCGGTCTGACCGAGGGGATAAAGTCCAGAATAATCAAGTGATTGGCACCGGGCCGGTTGCCCAGGCGCACGGCCCCTTCCAAACGGGCCCAAGGCCGCAGAGTGATC
>CAYYOX010000611.1:0-4492 GCA_964473065.1 uncultured Planctomycetaceae bacterium
GTCCCGCCATGGTTGTTTTCCGGGTCCCCGTGGATTACACTGGTGCTTCGTCACGTCTAAGAATCAGGGTAGCTGCACTCGCCAGAGTGCGGAAATCCCACGGTCTGGCGACCGTGGCTACCCTAACATTAAGGCTTGACAAAGCACTAGGCCAGTTGTCAGAGTCCCACCTATTCCTTTCACCACAGGAGGAGCGGTCCGATGTTGCACAAACGCTGTTTTTTTGCATGGGGAATTTGGGTCGTATTGGCCTCGGTCGCCTGGGCGGCACCGCAGAAGGCCCTGATTGTCGACGGCCAAAACGGCCACAACTGGAAAGAAGCCACGCCGATCTTGAAAAAGCTGTTGGAGGAGACCGGCCTGTTTTCGGTCGACGTGGCCACTTCGCCCCCTAAGGGGCAGGACATGAGCGGCTTCAAACCGAACTTCGCCGGATACGACGTAGTGATCAGCAACTACCAGGGCGACTCCTGGCCGGAAGAAACCCAACAGGCGCTGGGCCAGTACGTCAAGGGCGGCGGCGGGCTGGTCAGTTCCGACATATCCAGAAGCGGCAAGAGGTCGGTAACCTCGTGCATCGCCCGAGCCGACATGGCGATGCCCGGCAGGATCGCACCGCCTTGAAACGTCCCGGCAGTCGAAACCAGATCGACCGTGATGGCCGTACCGACGTCGATAACCACGGCCGGGCGGTCCGGTTGCCGCAATCGGTTGGCGGCCACGGCGCTAAGCAGTCGGTCGACGCCCGCCATATCCGGCCGCGGAAGCGCCACCTCGATCGGCAAATCGCCGGACGCCAGCATCGTAACCCGATCGCTCGGCCGATGTTCCCGCAGCCAGTCGACCAACCGCGTCGCGGCCGGACGACTCACACTGCCGATCCACCAGGATAGATCCTCTTCAACCGCGGCCTCTTGCAGCCATGGGCCAATTCGTTCACACTCCGGCGCCTCGTCGGTCAGTTGCAGTGTCTGCAACGGGCAAGGCAGCGCATCGCCCAACTCGCCGGCAAACAAACCGAGCTTGATCCGGGCATTACCCACGTCAACGGCAGCGAAAGAAGACATCAACTGAAAACCAAGTTTGTAGGGTGGGTCGAGGAACGAAGACCCACGCGAGGCATTGGGAACAGGAATGAAACTGTCTCACGCAAAGGCGCTAAGACGCAAAGAAGGACCGAAGAAGGATGGTGCTCTCTTTGCGTCTTAGCGCCTTTGCGTGAGACCTCTTCACTGTCTATCGCTTACTGCTGATTCCGCGTGGGTCTTCGTTCCTCGACCCACCCTACAAGAAGTCGTCGATGATCCTTTACCAGCCCTCGTCATCTCCGCCGAGCGTTTGGGCGATTGTGCCGACTAGTTTGTTGAGCCCTTCGCCGGTGACGGCCGAGATCAGCAGCACGTTGCCGGAGACCGTTTCGGCCAATTCGTCTCGCACCTCGATCGCTTTGGGTAAATCGGCCTTGGTGACGGCCACGATCTCTTCGCGTTCGGCCAGACTCGCGTCGTATTGCTTCAGCTCGTCACGGATGGCCCGGTAGTTGTCGAGCGGGTCGGTGCCGTCGGTCGGCTCGGGCTCGACCAGATGGATCAGGAGGCCGGCCCGTTCGACGTGGCGCAAGAATTCGTGCCCCAGTCCGACGCCCTCGTGGGCCCCTTCGATCAGGCCCGGGATGTCGGCCATCACGAACGAATGATCGCGATCGATCTGCACTTGGCCGAGGTTCGGGTGCTTGGTGGTAAACGGATAGGCGGCGATCTCCGGTCGGGCGCGTGACAGGCGACTTAGCAGGGTGCTTTTGCCGGCGTTCGGTTTTCCGACCAGCCCGACGTCGGCGATCACTTTCAATTCGAGCCGCAGCATGCGGACCTCGCCCTCGCCGCCGGGCGTCGATTGACGGGGCGACCGATTGGTGGACGACTTGAACCGCAAGTTCCCCTTCCCGCCGTATCCGCCTTGGGCCACGTTGGCCCGGTCGCCCGCATTGGCCAGATCCTTCAATACGAACTCGTGTTTCGCGTCGAAGACAATGGTGCCGGGCGGGACTTGGATGATCAGGTCGTCGGCCGAGGCGCCGTGGCAGTCGGCCCCGCGTCCCGGCCCCGCGTTCTTGGCCTTCCAATGTTTGCGATGGGCCAAGGCCGAGAGGCTATCCACGCCGGCGACCGCCTCGACGATCACGCTGCCGCCATGGCCGCCGTCCCCGCCGTCGGGCCCGCCGCGCGGTATAAACTTCGCGCGCCGGAAGCTGACGCACCCGTCACCCCCATTGCCGGCCTCGACGCGGATTTCTACTTCATCGACAAACATGTGGTTAGTGGTCAGTGGTTAGTGGATAGTTTCTATAAGGCAAACAAAAAGGGTAGCCCAACGGACTACCCCTGTGTTTATGGGCTTGTGTTTCTTGGCGGGTTAGGCGCGGGTCGGCATGATGTTGATGCGTCGGCTGTTGCGGTCGAACTTGACGTAGCCTTCGATCAGGGCGTAGAGCGTGAAGTCGTTGCCTTGACCGACGCCTTTGCCCGGGTGGAATTTGTTGCCGACCTGGCGAACCAGGATGTTACCGGGAATGACCTTCTCGCCGCCGAACCGCTTCACTCCGCGTCGCTGGGCGTTGCTGTCGCGACCGTTGCGGGTGGAGCCTTGTCCTTTTTTGTGTGCCATGGGATGTTTCCTCGCAAACGTTTCCCGCAATCGCACCGGGTGAAATGCCCGAAGTTGTTGCGGGAGAAAGAGTTAGGGTGTTTTTCGGTGGATTTCCCCGGGCGAGTCGAGTCGGGCCATTGCCGGGGAACCTTACTTTCTACCGGTAGACCCACTCGTAGTCAACCCCTCCGGGCACGCCGTAGCGGATTTCCCGCTCGTGTTCAAAGTATTCGTCCCCTGGCCGCCAGAAATTGAGTTTCAGCGTCTTTCTTGCCAGCCGACGCCCCGTACCGATCGGGTCCCCCTTCTTATAGGCACCCGGCTTGTCACTCCAGCGGTAGGCGTTGGTCAGCCCTTGCACGTAGATCGAAAAACGATCGATCCGCGGGTCGATGCCCTGCCAGGTAACCACGCCCCAGACTGTCTCGCTCTTGCCGACCGCAATTTCCCGACACATCTCCACGGTCGTGTAGAAACGCCGCTTTCGGTCCTCGCGCATCCGAATGGGCGCCACGGCCAGCGGAATGATTCGATCCGGATAGGTCTTCTTGTACTCGGGACTGTGCAACAGGAACTCGGGAATGAAACGGACCGTCTTGTCGACCGTTTCTACCTTGTAAGTGTTGTCGGTGTCCTTGACCGGATGAATCACCTTGCCCGGGTTGGTCACGGAATAGACCATGTACCATACGAGCGTGCGCCGCATCAGCCCGTTGGCCTGCGGAATGTCGATCCAGATCATCCGCATCGGCTTGAACCGGAACTCTAGGGCCCAAATATCGCGACGAAACGCCACATCCTTGGCCCAATCGAACTTCGGATCGAACGCCAACAGCTCGACGACGTCGTGCCGGGAGAACGATTCCTCGACCTGCTTGGCCGGGTCGACATCTTCGACCACGCCGGGTGCGAGGCGCCGAAACGGGCCCTTTTCCGCAACCGGTTGATCTTGAGCCCATGTCGGGCAACAGGCCAAAGCACCTACCGCCACGGCAAGCAACCCAATCCACAGACGATTCAAGCGACACATGAGAAGATTCTCTAACCTGCGTTCTCTGTCCAAATTCCGCTACGGGCGCACACTGACCCGTCAGGGTCGCCTATCCAGGGCAATCCCCTAAACCTAGTATAGTCGCCCTAGATGCTCTGAGTCAAGACGCACCCACCCCCCATGCGTGGTGTCACGGGGGTAAAAATGGCGTCACAAGCCCCCGGGCTGCGTCCCGGGGGATGGCGCCCCAGAGGATCCCGCCCATGGCAATGGGCGGGCTTTGGCAAGAAATGTTGTGGTAATGGCCCTTACGTTGTGCCGTTGAACTCCTTGACCGCTTCTAGCATGGCGAGGTAGTTTTTCACGGGCATGTAGTTGGGGATCGTGTTGCCGCTACCGAAGCCGAACCCGTTGCGGGAGCAGGTTTCCATGACGCGTTTGGTCTCGTCCTTGATCTCGCGTTCGCTGCGGCGGCAAAGGAAGTCGACATCCAGTCCGCCGAGCAGGGCGATCCGGTCGCCATATTTCTTCTTCGCATCGACGAACGGCATGATCGCGTCTTCGAACGAGTGCTTGGCGTCGAACTTGCAATCGTCGATTATGTCGTCCATGACCTGCTCAATGTTTCCACAACTGTGCAGGATGAACGGTCGGCCGGCCCGATGCGAAACATTGACCAGATCGCGGTAGATGGGGAAAATGTACTTTCGCAACCCGGCCGGCGAGATTAGCGTGCTGGTCTTGAAACCCAGGTCATCGCCGATCCGCATGATACCCAGGGCGTCGCATTCGGTCAGTCGAGTGGCGATCGAGACGAAGACCGTGCGGAGTTTCTCGAACAGTTTATCCAGCAGG
>CAYYOX010000612.1:0-4470 GCA_964473065.1 uncultured Planctomycetaceae bacterium
CCCCTCTCCCAAAGGGAGAGGGGAGGTTGAATTCGCGTTTTGCAAAAGTCCAGTTAGTGGTTAGCACCGTAGATATCTTTACTTCCGCCGCTTAACCATTGTAACTTCATTCCCTATTTCATTATATGTTACTTCGTCCATGAACGCGCGGATCAGCGATAGGCCGCGGCCGCGGTGTGGATCCAGTGCGGCCGGGTCGCTGGGGTCCGGTATGGTGCTGGGATCGAACCCGGGACCCTCGTCGCGGATGAGGAATTGCATCTGATCGCTCGATAGCTTCGCCTCGACGAAGACTTTTCGATCGCAATAGGGGGATTCCGCGGCTCTCTCTTCGGCCAGACTGAGGTCGCTTTCCTGGATCAGCCGGTCCTCGACCGCTTCCATCTCCTCGCGGCTGAGTTCCAGGTTGCCGTGAAATAGGGCGTTCAGTAGGGCTTCCTTCAGCGCCACGCCAATCTGAAGCCGACCGGCGAAGTCGCACAGTTCCATGCCCGCCACCATCTTCTGAATCAATTCGATCAGAGGATCGACCAAGCGGGGGTCGTTGGCCAGCGAGAACGAGAACTCGGTGCGATCCAGGCAGCCAAGGAGTTGTTCGTGGCTGCTGGCGGCATGGGCCAATTGCAGGACCTGATCGACCGTGCTTGATAGCTTTTCAGCCACCTTGGCCTTGGGGACGTAGCAGGCGGCCCCCTGTTCGAGCGCTTCGACGGCCAGTGTCTCGCTTCCATGGGCCGTGATGAGGATCACCGGCACGCCGGGGTGATGCGTACGAACTTCGGTGACCAACTGCAAGCCGTCCATCACCGGCATCTGCAGGTCGGTAACAATCAGGTCGAATGCCGCGTCTTTCATTTGGGCCAACGCTTCCACGCCGTTGGCCGCATACTGCACGGTACACTCGATCCGTTTCTGCAAGAGTTGGCCGACCAGACGCCGATCGACCGCCGCATCGTCCACAACCAAGATATTCGGCATGGGACCGTCTCCTTCTCCCCTCTCCCTTTGGGAGAGGGGACCAATTTACAATAATCCAATCATGATTCACTCGGGTTCTCGTCGCCGCGAAGATGATCTTGCAGTACGGGGATCAATTGTGCCATCCCCCTTTCGAGGTCGGCCAGGGCGGCCTCTGCTCCGTCGAGGTTGTTGTCCCGACCCATCTTTTCCAGTTCATAGGCGTGTGCGGACGGTTGCTCCGCGCCGAAGTACCGCATGGAACCTTTCAACGAATGGGCCGCCACCCGCAATGCGGCCGCGTCCTTGCCCGCGATGGCCTCGGTAATCGTCGTCAAGAGCGTGGGGGCTTCCTCCAAAAAGGCCTCGACGACCACCTTCAACAGGTCGCGGTCGCCCTTCATCGCTTCCAGTGCGTCCGGCCAGTCGACAATCGCCGCGGACTCGCCACTTCGCGGTGGTTGAGTTTGTAGCGGTTGGGCCACGACATCGAGGTCCTCAGGGATTCCCAGCACGGTCCCGATCGTGTCGAAGAGAATGTTAGCACGAATCGGCTTGGAACAGTACCCATCCATCCCGGCCTCGAGGCAAGATTCGCGATCACCCTTGAGCACATGGGCCGTCATGGCCACGATGGGGAGATGCTTGCCGGTCTGTCGCTCCTTGGCCCGAATGGCGGTAGTCGCCTCCAGGCCGTCCATCTCAGGCATTTGTATGTCCATCAGGACCAGATCGAACGCTTGCGTCTCCAGCGCGGCCAGAGCTTCCCGGCCATGGTTAGCCACTTGGACCGTATGGCCCTGCTTTTCCAGGAGACCGACGGCGAGCTTTTGATTGACCAGGCTGTCTTCAGCCAGCAGGATTCGCAAGGGCGGCAGCCGCCTGATCGGTTCGGCGCCCGGTCTGTCAGCCTCTTGCTCTTCGACGGTGGTAATCCCCAGGGCCAGCACAATGGCATCGAACAGTTCCGACTGCTTGATTGGTTTAAGTAGGTAGGCAGCGACGCCCAGCCGTTCGCAGCGTGCCACATCTCCCGGCCGGTCGCCGGAGGTCAGCATCATGACGACCGGATCGCCCAGTTCGTTATCTTCCTGGATTTCTTTGGCCAACTGGAAGCCGTCGAAGTCCGGCATGTTGGCGTCGGTCAGAACCAATCGGTAAGGATTGCGTTGGGCGTGCGATTGGCGGATCTTCACCAGGGCCTCGCGAGCTCCGGAGACGGTCTCCGGTTTCATTTCCCAATTGCGAATCATCTCTTCGAGAATCATCCGATTGGTGGCGTTGTCGTCGACCACCAGGGTTCGCAGGCCGCGGATTCGGATCGCCGCTTCGGATCGCACGGCGAAAGGCTCTCCTTCGGCAAGCTTCAGACAAAGAGTGAAGTGAAACGTACTTCCTTGTCCGACTTCACTTTCGACCCAGATGGTTCCGCCCATCGACTCGATCAATCGCGAGGCAATAGCCAATCCCAGGCCGGTTCCGCCAAATCGTCGGGTGGTGGTGGCGTCGGCCTGTTCGAAGGCGTCGAAGATCGCGTTGCGTTTCTCCTCGGGGATGCCGATTCCGGTATCCGATACGGCAAAATGCACCGTCACGTCATCGTCTGCTTGGGACTGGCGACTTACCACCAGCACGACCTCGCCCCGGTCGGTGAATTTGATGGCGTTGCCGACCAGATTGACAACCACCTGGCGCAAGCGTCCGATGTCTCCGATAAGATTGGCGGGGACATCCGCGTGGATTTGGCACGCCAGTTCCAATCCTTTCCCGTGTGCGCGAATGGCCAGCGACTTCATCGTGTCGCCGAGGATTTCCGGCAGGTCGAACGTCGTACGCTCGAGGTCGATCTTGCCGGCCTCGATTTTGGAGAAGTCCAACACGTCGTTGATCACCAGCAGCAGGGCTTCTCCCGACTCGCGCACCATGCGCAGATACTCGCGCTGCATCGAGTTCAATTCGGTGTCGAGCACGAGTTCGGTCATACCGAGGACGGCGTTCATCGGGGTGCGAATTTCGTGGCTGATGTTGGCCAGGAAATCGCTCTTGGCCCGATTGGCGGCCTCGGCGGCTTCCTTGGCGGCCAGAAGCGCCTCGGCCGCCTGACGCTGGACAGTGACATCGCGCGAGACACCGAAGGTGCCGATGATGTGACCTTCCTGATCGTAGAACGGCAGCTTGGTGGTGGCCGCCCAGGTTTCGTGCCCGTCCGGCCAAATCTCCTTTTCTTCCATATCGATCGGCGGCTGACCGGTGCGCATGATTTCTCGTTCGTCTTCCAGCGCCACTCGGGAATGTTCCTCGGCAAAGTAGTCGGAATCGCTTTTTCCAATCGCCTCGGATACGTCGGCAATCTGGAAGTGTCGGGCTTGCGCCTTGTTGATGCGAAGGAAACGGCTGTCCGCGTCTTTGAAGTAGATCGTGTGCGGCAGGTTGTCCATCAGGGTCTGAAGCAGGTAGCGTTCGTGCTCCAAGTCGGCTTCGGCCCGCTTCCGCTTGGTTACGTCCCAAAAGATAGCTTGCGTTCCGATGATCTTTCCTTGCGAGTCGTGGACCCGTGATTTTAGCACTTGAACGTATCGCGCCGCGCCCTCTTTGTCGTTCTCTTCGACCGTCTCGAACAGTTCCCCGGTTTCCATTACGCGGCGGTCGTCGTCGCGGAACTTTTCGGCCAGTTCGCGCGGATAGAAATCGAAATCGGTCTTCCCCACGATTTCTGCGAACGGCTTGTCCAGCAACTCGCAAAACGCTCTGTTGGCGAATGTGAATGTACCGTCAAGATCCTTTCGCAGCATTTGCACCGGGAGATTGTCGACCAGCGAGGAATAGAGGGCCTCGGAATCGCGAATCAACTCCTCGGCCCGTTTGCGATAGGCCACTTCGTGTTTCAGTTCCTCGTTGGTCCGGGCCAGTTCGGCCGCTCGCAGGACTACCAGTTGCTCGACTTGGGCCGTGCGCCCGATCAGCACGTTGACGTACATCGTCACCAGCGCTGTGACGAAACAACCGGCCAAGAGCGCCGCCAAGGGGAGCCGAGATTTCTGCTTGGCGAGGTACGCCCGGGTCGCCGTGCAGTGAATCACCCACTGAGGACACGATTTGCGCAGGGGCTTGGTCTTAATGAACTCCTCCGGGATGTATTCCTCCTGGATGGACTCTCTCGGGATGTATTGTTCCGGTATGGACTCCTCCGGAGCGGTCTCTTTCTGGCTCTCCTCAATCACGCTACGCTCGACAACTTGGATACGAAGACCTTTTCTGGCCGCATTCTCCAGCGCTTGCTCCGTCATGGCGTCGAGATCCACGGCGGCCACGACGAAGCCGGACAGATTCTTCTCGGCTTCTTCAGGTGCATCTTCGCCAACCGGCGGATCATAGATCGGACCGACCACCAACAACCCCTCCATGGTGTCTTCATTGCAGGGAAGGTTGACTCGGCCGCTGACGACGGGGTCCGCGGTTCGGCGCGCTTCCTCAAGCGCCTTGCTGATCGACGGATCCGAAGCGAGATCAAAT
>CAYYOX010000613.1:0-4468 GCA_964473065.1 uncultured Planctomycetaceae bacterium
CGGGAGCACTTGCAGAACAGCGTCGATTTCCTATTGGAGTACGATGACTGCGCACAACTGCGAGCCATCAAGCCGGTCACGCCTTATCCCGGATCGCCGCTCTACGACCTTGCGATCGAGGTAGGGTTACTGAAAGGCCCGGCCGATTTCTACGAGAACAAGCACACGAACACCGACCTGCTTTCGGTGAACTTCACCACAATGTCAGATGATGAGTTCTACATGGCGTTGCGCGACGCTAACGAGCAGGTCATCGGCAATTATTGCTCGCAGTTACAGCGGAACTATATCCAGCAGTTGGGGAGATTGTATCACGGCAAAGACGCTTCTTTTAGGGGATTTCGACATGTATGAGGATAAAGTTTGGGGACGGGTAGCCCACGTCTGTGCCTCCAGGGGCGTTGCTATTGATTACCTGGAGGTTAAGGGCGGTTATCAGTCCAGCCGCCATTACCATCTGCACAAAAGCAATACGTTCTTTGTCGTAGATGGTGCGGTGATAGTCGTAGAATGGGCAAGCCTTAATCCGGATGCCATGCCAACATGCAGTACTCTCCTAACTGCCGGTCAAACCCACGTCGTCAAAGCCAATGTTGATCATCGGTTTTGCGTTATTGAGCCGAGTGTGATTATCGAACATTACACCGCCGCAAAGGAAGGCCAACGAGTGAGGCTAGGTGACATTATTCGCAGAGATGAAGGCGGCAAGATTCCTGATCCTAAAATGGTGGGACTGATATGAAAGAACAGATTGAACGATACCGGAAGCTATACGCGGGCGTGATCTACGACGCCATGCGGTTTGATTTTGGCCTAATGGAACCGTTCGTGGTTGACAGGACGATTGCCCATACGGCTGGTCCACGGGAACCGATGGTCGGTCCGGCGTTCACGGTCACGGGGCGGCAGTATCGCCGGTCCCATGAATGTGCCGTAGAAGCGGTGGCCGAAGCGGTGGCCGAATCGGCGGCGGCCCTGGATACCCGCCACCTGCGGATGTATAAGTCGGTAACGCATGGAGACGTGCTGGTGATGGATACCGGCGGCGATCAACTAGCGGCACATTTTGGCGACGTGTCGGCACTAATGGCAAAACAGGCCGGGGCAGTAGGGTGCGTGATCGACGGTTACACGCGAGACGTTCGCCAAATCGAGCAGATGGGGTTTCCGTTGTTTTCGCGTGGCGCGACGCCCCAGGACGCGATAGGAGATTGGGGCGTCACGCATTACCGTGCGCCCCTAAGCTTGCCGGGGACCGCCGGGCTAGTCTGCGTATGCCCTGGCGACTTGGTGTTTGCTGACCAGGATGGCGTCCTAGTGATCCCCAGCAGCATGGTGGGCGTAGTGTTGGCCGCAGCCGAACTGCGAGCCGCAACCGAGACGCTTATCCGAACCGCGATCAGAGCCGGCGAGCCGCCAGAGGATGTATTCGGGAGATTAGGCAAATGGTAGACAAACTGGATTCCGCGAAGGTGGTTGCGTTTGTCCACGCGAAGGGGACGAGCGAGAGGCTACCGGGTAAGAATCTGAAGATCCTCGGTGACCGGCCGCTGATCTGCCACGCGATCGCGAACGCACTGGCGGCCCGGCTGGTCG
This sequence comes from uncultured Planctomycetaceae bacterium, assembly GCA_964473065.1. Lineage (GTDB taxonomy): Bacteria > Planctomycetota > Planctomycetia > Pirellulales > Thermoguttaceae > CAYYOX01. The sequence continues at coordinate 1,597 of CAYYOX010000613.1, forward strand.
ACGCGGTGGTGATCGATTCGGAGGATGATGAGATTCTCCGCGTGGGCCGAGAGGCTGGGGCGATCCCGCTGAAACGGCCGGCGGAGTTGGCGACGAACGAGACGACCGGAGACGACTTGGCCCGCTGGCAGGCGGGCAGCGTACCCTATGCCGAGAGTATCCTCCAGGTGGTGCCTACGTGCCCATTTACCCTTCCGGCTTCGATTGGCCTGTGTATCATGGGCTTGGCGGATTACGCGAGCGTGACTGGAGTTCGCCACGATCAACTCTATACGTGGAGAGCAGGATGGATCCCGAAATACAGGGGCGTCAACGGCGGGATTCCCAATAGCGTTGACTTGCCGACGGTGACGTGGGAAACGTGCGGCCTGTATGGCGTCCGTGCAGCCTACGCCCGAGGGCGGGGCCAGAGGGTCGCGATGGGGTGCGGCTGTCGGACGGAACGGGGTACGGTCGGATTGTCTCAGATCGAAGCCATCGACATCAACACCCAGGAAGACTTTGATTTCGCCGAAATTGTCTGGAAAGGAATGCAATGCTGAAAATCCTCGGAGCCGGGTTACCGCGGACCGGGACGAAATCTCTCTGTTCCGCTCTTGGGATTCTCGGGTATAATGCAGTACACCACCAGCGGGGGGAGGTACCACTGTTTCCGGATCGTGCCATTACACGCGGATGGATAAGCCAGCACTTTGACGGGATCGACGCGGCCACGGACTGCCCGGCGGCCATGTACTGGCGGGAGATATGTCTCTGGCGGGAATGCAAGGTGATCTTGACAGTGAGGGATATAGACGGGTGGTGGGAATCGATCAAGCGGCACGCGAACACGATACGGGTCGGCGCGGACATGGCCCATATCCAGTACACCGACACCCTGCACAGCCTCCTATTTGGCTGTGCCCAGCCTCACGAGTATTGGTGGAAACGAAGGTACGTAGACCATAACGAAGCGATTCGGGATTGTTGCAGCAACAACCTACTCATGATGGATATCGTAGCGGGAGACAAATGGGAAACCCTCTGCCCCTTCCTTGGGGTAGACGAGCCAAACATCGAATGGCCGTGGGAGAACAGGACACACGCCGAATGATTCAACTCGATAGATTGATCCGAAACCTTGTCCTGTTGGTCGGCCTGCTGATGATTATCGGCGGGGCGGCTGCCAAAAGTGTACCGGCCGCGGTCATGATCGCTGGCGGTTTCATGGCGGGGGCCGCACTGCTCGGCATGTGGCTCACGCGAGGGAGGTAGTTATGTTGGATGTACTGATGGGGATGGCCACCGGCTCTGCCTTTGGATCGTCTCTTGACGCGGATGGATTCGTAACCCTCGGGGGCCGGAGAACTCAGGCCGGGGTGAACGTCTCGGAAGAGACCGCGATGCGATACGTGACGGTCTACGCTTGCGTCTCCAAGCGGGCCAAGACGATTGCCACTCTACCGGTGAGTGTGATCGAAAAGACCGGGCTGCACTCACGTAAGCAAGTCGAGCACCCGTTGGCCGATCTGCTCAACGGGCAGGCGAATCAGGATTCGCTCGGATTGACCGTTCGCGAAACCATGATGGCCAACCTGGATCTCTGGGGCAACGCCTACACGGAATGCGTCTGGACCCAGGACCGGCGGACGATCCTCGAATTGATTCCGTTGATGTCTCGGTATATCGAGCCGAAACGGGACGAGGATGGAAAGCTGGTATACATCCACAACCCGCCGGGGGAAGCCGGTCGGGTGATTCCGCAAGATCGCATGTGGCACATTCCGGGGCTTTCGTTCAACGGCATTACCGGCTTGTCTCCGATCGGGCTGAACCGGGAAACGATCGGGCTGGGTATCGCGACGGTGACCCTTGCGTCCAGCTTCTTCGGCAACGGGGCGTGGCCTGGAGCGATTATCAAACGCGATTCTGACAAGTCGATCGGAGTGAAACCACTCTCGCGTGAGGCGGGGGCGAAACTCGTTGCCGATCTGGAGGAAAAGCTCCAGGGAGCGGACAAGGCGTTCGGTATCGCGTTGCTCCGCGACGGAATGGAACTCCAGCAAATCGTCTCGATGCCGCTAAAAGAAGCCCAGTTCGTTGAGATTCGCAAGCTGACCCGGATCGACATTCTCGGTATCTTCGACGTACCCCCGAGTAAGATTCACGATATGGAACACGGGACGTTCAACAATTCAGAGCAAGAGGATATTTCCTGGGTCAAAGATTCGATTCGCCCCAGTACCGTTCGCATCGAGCAATCCGCCAAGGCGAAGTTCTTTCCCGACCAGCCGTTGTTTCTCCGTCACAACCTCGATGGCCTACTGCGCGGCGATCTCAAGACCCGTTACACAGCCTACTCGATTGGTCGTCAATGGGGATGGCTGTCGATCAACGAAGTGCGGGAGAAGGAAGAAATGAATCCGATCGAAGGCGGCGACGAGCATTTGACCCCGCTCAACATGGCGGTGGTTGGGCAGGCACAGCCGTTGACGGTTACCGGCCCGCCCCCGGCCGACGACGGAGGGGCGAGCGAACAATTACTACTCACCTCCGATTGCTCCCCCGACGTATTCCGCCCGCTGGTAGCCGACGCGGCCAACCGGATCGCAACGAAGGAACTCATGGCCGTCGGCAAGGCGATGCAGCGTCTGGCGTCTGATGGCAATACAGCGAAGTGCCAGACGTGGGTGGATAAATTCTATAGCCAGCACGTCGAGTTCATCACGCAGTGCTTGACGCCGATCGCGGATGCGTTCCACGCGGCTACCGGCCGAGACATGCCGTCACCCTCTGGTGTGGCGGCGGCCTATGCGGAAGTCGACCACAGTACCGTGACGGCGATCGTCGAGGACCCGGTGAGAATGTCGAGCTTGCTGGCAGCGTGGAAACA
>CAYYOX010000614.1:0-4467 GCA_964473065.1 uncultured Planctomycetaceae bacterium
TTGCCCGCTCCGTTATCCGTCAAAGAGAGATGTAAAACCCAATCCACCAAAACCTCCACTTGACTGGTCCAATCATATCAGCGGTCGGGCTTACCCGACGTTTTTTTGCAATGGTTTAGTGGCTGCCATGGGGATGTTCACCGGCAAGACGGGATTGGTGATGGGGGTGGCCAACGACCACAGCATCGCCTGGGCCATCAGCAAGGCGCTCTTCGACGAAGGGGCCTCGTTGGCGTTCACCCATTTCCGAAGCCCCTCGGCCGAGCGCCGCGTACGCCGGCTCACCGAACCGTACGGCGCCGAGGTGATTCTACCCTGCGACGTCCAGCGGGACGAAGACATCTCGCATGTCTTCGATACGGTGGGCGAAACGTATGACAAGTTGGATTTCCTGATCCACTCGATCGCCTTTGCTCCGCCGAATGAATTGCGCAACCCCTATGTGCAAACCAGCCGCGAGGGTTGGCATCTGGCGATGGACATCAGCGCGTACAGTCTGGTGGCCGTGGCTCGGGGAGCGTCGCCGCTGATGGTCGACGGCGGGGCCATCGTGACGATCAGCTATTTCGGCGGCGAGAAGGTCATGCCCGGCTACAACGTGATGGGCGTGTGCAAGGCCGCCTTGGAGCACAGCGTACGCTATCTGGCGTGGGACCTGGGCCGACGGAAGATTCGCGTCAACGCGATCAGCGCCGGCCCAATGCGGACGGTCAGCTCGGCCGGGATCTCGGGCTTCGACCGCATGCAGGCCCATGCCGCGGAGAAAGCCCCCTTGGGCCGCAATGTCGAGCCCGGCGAACTCGCATCCACCGGGCTCTACCTCCTAAGCGATCAGTCCGACGGCGTGACCGGCGAAACGGTCCACGTCGACTGCGGGTATCACATCGTGGGGCTATAACCGTCGTGTGCCACTGCTTCGCAGAAGCAGTGCCCTGGTTGCCGTTCACTGCCACTGGTGGCTTGTCCACCAGTGCCACCTGAATCGGGATTGCACGGGTGGGCAAGCCACCCGTGGCACCCGCGCGGATCGGCTCTACCGCACCAGCCATACGCCGGAATGAACGAAGTTGCTTTGCGGAGGACCAGAACCGGGGATTCCTCCCGTAACTTTAACCATGGCCGGCTGAATGGTCACATGCTTGTTGATGCCGGTCAACTCGACGTCCAGGATCCGAATACCCACAAAACAGACAATCGTGTATTGGCAGTTGTTTCCCGGGTTGACCACCGAACTGAAGACGGGGACGATCCTCGTTTCACCCACGATCGCCTCGAGCTGGGCTTTCACAGCGGCACTGATACCCGTATCGCCGTTCAACAGGATCTCGCCGTTCACGAACTCAAGCTTCCCACCGTGATGCGCCAGATCTGCCTCGGTAACGCCGTCGAGGATCTGCCGGGCGATGTCGGCGGTACTGTTGTCGTTGCTACCGATGTCGACGGTACCGCGGTTACCCGGGGCGTCGATACCCTCGGGATAAAGGTTGATTTCGGGGATGCCGTCCGACATGCGCGAGAGAGTCCCCAAACTCGGGTCATCCTCATCCTTTGTCCAGGCCCAGTTGTCGTCGTGACCTGTCGGATCCAGTTTTCCATCCGCATCGAACAGCGATTTCCATGTCGGCAAATCGAGGGCGAACGGCATGATATCCAGATTCTCGCCGTTCGTAGGTACTTTGAATCCGGCGAGGTTGTTCAGAAACATCGCGGTAGCTTCGGCCTGCTGGTCGGAACTGTCGACGCCCAATATCCGGGCAAAGAACAGCGACACGGATCCGTTTTGAGCTTCCGTTCGCCGGACACGAATTCGGATCGCGTTGAATGTGTTCGGGTCGCTGAAGTCCATCGGCGACACGGCGTCTTCCGGATCGGCCCGATAGCCAATCGTAATGTCATCGGCACTCAACGCCGGGGCCGAACCGGCTACGCGGTTCCAGCTGGCAAAGTCCGAAGCCCTGTCGCGGCTAGCTTCCAGAACCTGCGTAGGATTGGACGTGCCGGTCAGCACGTCCTCATCGATCAGCTCCCAAGCGGCAGCCATGGCGGCCGAGTCGGCGCACGTTTGAAGTTCGGAACGAACGACTTGCAGGTAGCCGATATCCACGGCGAATGCTACCATTGCAAACATGACGATCATCATTACGGCCGTGAACACCAGCACGGAGCCCGAGCGGTTCCGGTGACGATTGCAGAATCTCATAACGTTGTCTCCCAGGAGAACGTGACTAGGTTGTGGCAAAACGATCGAACGTTACTGATCCGTACGGACCGCCAGTTCGACCTCGGCGACGACGGTTTCTCCGTCGGAAGTGATGAAACGAACCCGTTTCAGGACCAACGAATCGACGCGATTGGCCGCGTAGCCCACGCGCGAGTTGGATACCGAAACGGCCGGGTTGTAACTGCTGAGGCTGGTCATCTCGGTCGGGTAGCTAGCCCTCAGATAGCCTTGCCCTCCGAAGCTGCCCCAGGCGGTGGAAGTGCCGTTGGTGACCTCGAAGACCATATTGCCTTCGGTCAGCTCGACACTCTGCGTCCAACGGACCGTCTCGCCGGAAGTTCTCAACAAGGATCCATTGGGATAATTATTGGCAACCAGGGACGTGTCCCCGCTCCAGAGTTGAAGCTGCAGCCCGCCCGCGGAAAACGAGGGTAACGTCTGAGCGTTCAGTTCCAACACGGCGTAGACCGAATCGACCCCACAAGTCGGCGAGATGACGCACGTGATCTGCGGCGAGTCACTGTCCACATCCGGGGTACCGACGACCAACTCCCAATCTTCTTCGACGCGCACGATGTTCGGCCCGTCATCCGCCCAGGCGGAGCCGGTCCAGGCTGCAAGAAGCAGCCCGACGAGAAACCATCGAAACACCCCGCAGCGCAACCAAGTTCTGTGACCAGACATAACGGCAAACCTCCCATTAGAAAAGAAACGTGACAAGTCTCCGGTAAGCTTCTCCGAAAGGATCCGCTCCCATTAGAAACTCTAGTTCGATTTTTCCCGTCGGTCAAACGAAACTTTCAACCCGTCACGGTATCCGAAAAACGGCACAATACTGCCTGCTGGCACTGCAAGCATCCAACTGCCGGCGAAAATCGGGGTTTGTAATCCTTGGCCGAAGGGTTACATTTTCAAAGAGTTACAATTCGCCACGCCCCGGGCAGACCGCCAAAAAAAGTCGCCGCCGACCTAAGACTTCGGCCACAACGGGGTTGCGACGCCCGGCGCCCGGGCGGTGGAAAGTTTCGGCCGTCTTGGCTCGCCATTTGCAACGTCCGCCGCGTGTCGTTCCGGCCGCATGGAAGGGCCGGAGGCCCGCAAATAGATAACCATGGAAGTGAGGTGGAGCATGGAAGCTCACTGGATTCGGGTCGCACTGATTGCAACGGTACTACTGGTCTCGATGGGCGCCCGCCACCAAACGGCCAACTTCACCGTCGAAGCCCCCAACGCGAAACTGGCCCAAGCGGTCGCCACGTCCGCCGAGCGATTCCGGCACGATCTGGCCGCCGAGTGGTTGGGCAAAGCCATGCCCGACTGGTCGCAGCCGTGCAACATGAGCGTCCGCGTTGGCCCCAACTTGGGCGCGGGCGGGTCCACCAATTTCGTCTTCAACGACGGACACGCCTACGGATGGCAGATGGCCATCCAGGGATCGCGAGAACGTCTGTTCGACTCGGTCCTGCCGCACGAAATCCTGCACACGATCCTGGCCAGCCACTTCCGCCAACCGCTACCCCGTTGGGCCGATGAAGGGGCCGCCAGCGTCGTCGAGCACGTCAGCGAGCGGACAAAACACCGCAAGATGCTCGTCCGGTTCCTCCGCGGCGGACAAGGGATCGCGTTCGGCCGAATGTTTGCTATGAAGCAGTATCCGCCCGACATGATGCCGCGGTATGCCCAAGGGCACTCGTTGGCTACGTTCCTGATTCAAAAAGGCGGCAAGCGGAAGTACATCGATTTCATCGGCGACGGCATGAGCGAGGACCGATGGTCGGAAGCCATCCGCCGACACTACGGCATCGCCGATACCCGCACCTTGCAAGAGACCTGGTTGGCCTGGGTGGCCCAAGGTTGGCCGGATGTGAAGCCTCGGCCAAGTCCGTCCACCGACAAGCCGGACCCGGCCATGCTGGCCGACGCCGGACGCCGCGTACGGCCCGAGCCCAACTTGATCCACCGCGTTCCCCGCACACTCTCGAAACCCTACGCCCCCGGCAGTACGATTGCGCCATCGTCCGAAAACTCCGGATGGCATGCGGTCGGCTCCCGGCCGGTCACCGCGCGAGAAACTCAAGTGATTCGCAGCCAAGTCACGCGTCCCCCGCCGTTCGAGCAATCCCGCCAGATCATCCTAGAATGGGGCGGCCGCTAACGGCACGTCGGTGATTCGTTTAGCCGACCGGCCGAGGTAGCTGCGTTCGCCAGAACGCGGGCAACGCGAGACTACCGCACTCTGGCGAGTG
>CAYYOX010000615.1:0-4465 GCA_964473065.1 uncultured Planctomycetaceae bacterium
GCAGTTCATCTTAGGCGCCACGCGGCACCGCCCGCGTCCGCCGGTCGAGGTGGACGTGTTTCCCAACTCGGTGGCTGAGTTTGAATTGGTGATCCCGACCCTTCCGGGAATCGTTACGCCTGATCCGGCCCTGCCGCCGACCGATGGGGCCTATCGCACGGCGGCTGATGTTCATGCCGAATTCATCGGCTCGGACCTTCAGATCGTTTTGCGGGACATCATCCATCGCCCGTTTGCGACTCCGCAACCGGTGGTCACGATCGTAGGTGCGGATGAGCTGGAGCAATTCGAGTCGTCGTTGACGGCCACGGCGGTGATCACTTCGTTGCAGTACGGGCTGTTCGACGTGGAGGTTCCTTTGAAACTGACCGGGCCGGTGACGACGATCGTCTTTGGCAAGGCGGATAACACGACAGGGACGTTCGATACGGAAATCATCTCGATGAGCCTGACCGGCGACTTGAGCATTCCTGGCGGCCCCACGTTCCCGGTGATGATTCAGACCGCCATGGATCTTCCGTCGCCGGGTCAGACCACGATCACGGATTTGGGCGGCGGGCAGTATCACATAGACAGTTTCTTCGACGTGTTTACGGAGATTTCGGTGGACGGCGGTCCGACCATACTCGCAACGGCTCCCGCCCGTGTGGAACTGGGTTCGGAGCCGGTAGTGGTTTCGCTTACGGGGCTGACGAAAGTTGTGGTCTACTTCGACGGCGCCGTGGAGGGTTCGGCCGACGATTCGGACGGCGATGGGCTGGACGACGTGGTTGCCGAGATGGTCGAACTCGACCTCACCGGTTTCCATCCGGCGGTGGGCAATATCCATGTAACCTTGCATCCGACGATTCCCTCGCGAGGCGAGATTGAAGAGACATTCAACTTTTCCGATGGGGTGTTGGATGTGTCGCCGTTCGGGCCAGCGGGCAGCACGGCCACCAGCAAGTTTGCGCTTTATTTCCAAGTGGAGATGAACGGCCAGACCTTCTTCACCGAGCAGCCGAAGCTTATGAGCACGGTGATCACGCACAAGCCACCCGTACCGGGTGACGTCTATGAGGGCCTGGACGCGATCCCGTTGATCAGCGAGTTCGGTTTCGAGACGCCGTACCGCTTGGGCGCAGCGCGGCACGAGCCGGCTCCTTACGCGGAGGTTGTCGGTCGCCACATCTTTTACAATAACAGTTCCTTCGACGGCAACGATCCGTTGCCGAACGAAAACGACGACGGCGCGATTGCCCCGGACAAGACGGCCTTGTTGCCGGGCCAGACGGCCACTTTTGCCAACTACACCAGTTATCTCCTGGGCATCAACGGCATTATGATCGACGTGAGCGCTTTGCCGTCACGCGTGGTCGAGGAAGGATTGGACCCGAGCAATTTTGAATTCCGCGTGGGCAACAACAACGATCTGGCTACTTGGGAAGTCGTGCAGGATCCGGGGCTTCAAGTCACGGTGCGGCCCGGTGCTGGCGTTGAGAACTCCTACCGGGTCACGTTGACTTGGCCCGACCATGTGGCGCGAAAGGAGTGGCTGCAAGTTACGATGTTGGCCACGCCGGACACGGTTCTGGAATATCCTGACGTGTTCTACTACGGCAACGCCGTGGGCGAGACGGGCGACATGACGACCGATGCGAAGGTCAACGCCTACGATGTGCTGGAAACTCGCGGCAATCCGCGGCCGTTCTTCGACCCGGCGGAACTCGATACGGTCCACGACTTCAACCGCGACCGGCGCGTCAACGCGATCGATACGCTGATCGCTCGCAGCAACCAAACGCATTTTCTCAATGCACTTCGATTGATCGATCTGGCGACAGACCCGACGGCCCCCTCACCGATCTTTGACGCGGACCTGGCAGACTTGGTAACGCAAACTGGACGGACGGCCGTACTGGATCGCGTGTTTGATGAGCAAGCCGGTCTCGAAGACATAGCGGTCGCCAAGCTTCAGTGGATCCACCAGTTCGAGTCGACCGAGCAGAGCGGTTCCTCCCGGAAGAACCAACCGGCCAGGGCCGTGGACGAACTCATGGCGATTTTCGGATTTTAACGCAATAGGCATTTCAACAGGAAGACTATCACTTCTTCTTCGGACGAGTAAACGTCCGAGAATGATCGACCCACGAACCGGGCGTGGGCGGAGTGTGCGACGCTTCGGCGTGCGCAATCAACTGCCGGAGTAGTTCTGGATGCCGCCCGGAAAGATCGTTTTCTTCCCTCGTGTCGGTATCAAGGTTGTACAACTGCCACTGCTGATGGTAGTAGCCGCAAAAGATGTCGACAGCATGGAGTTCGGGCTCGGTTTTTATTTCGGCAACAAGAGTTTTGCCTCTCGACCGTCTTCCAGTCTTAGCGTAATCTGCCGGAACGCAATGGCCAAAGGGCGAGGGTCCGCGGGAATGACGGCCGTCGGCGCTCCATTCCATTTAGCAAACACGAAACGCAAACGATTGATGCCCTGCACGGCGTCGAAGGACAGCAGAATCGCGGGATTCTTGGCAGCGATCCGGACGACCGCTGACTCCTGCTCGTTGAATGAGATCGTGAGTTTCTGGTCGGCAGTGGGCGAGCTGAATACGTCCAACCGGACAGAGACTTGCATCGACCGCTCGATGCCGAGGGCCATTTCGCACTCCGGCCCCATCGCCCAGATGAAACGGTTACCAAATTCGTCTTCTTCGACCTCGCTGAAGCCGCTTCCGAATTCCGCCCCCACGGCACGGTACAGCGGATAAGTTGTCCCCCGGAAACAAAATGCGGTGTCCAACGGTTTTGCCCCAATCTCCGTGAGATAATAAGACCGAAGATCTCCCGAGAGCATCAATCTTGTTTCTGGGAAAGCTGCGAGAATTGGTTCGGCCGACAACCTGCAAGGAAGATTCCACCAGATTCGCTTGGTCATCGTAGAAACGGCGGTATGAATGTGTTCTCCATCGAGCGTCTCATAGAGCCCGTTCTCAGTAAGCTCACAGCCCGGGCATTCTGGGAAATAGTAATTCGACGAGCCCCCGCCCAGAGCGATCTGCTCCGGTTCAAGAATCACAAACATCTGTTCGGCGTTTTGTGTTCCGCTTGCCCTGACTAGCCCCAGGAATTCCGCGACGGCCTGATCGGACTTGCGAGCGTATCCCCAAGACGCCTCCTGAAGCGTCTGCCGATACTTTGCAAACCCACGAGCCGAGATTGTGCCGTAGGGGTACGATGCGAGGATTACGGTTGCCACCAGAAACACGCTCCCCGCCAGGATGCCGGGCCAATAGTGGACTCGTCCATGGGCTTGCGAAAGAACACCGACCTCCGTATGAATACGACCTCCGAGCAATAGCAGCAACGGAGGTAAGCTCAGAATAAGGTAGCCCGGTTTGGGACCGTCCACAATGACAAGCGTTAGAAGGTGCGGCACAACCCAAAGCGTGAAGAACAGCCAATGATCCCAGCCCGCGCGAGCCGCGCGTGGGATTCTTTCGCGTCCGGACCATCTTCGTGCAACTCGGAGGCCAACTGCGAGACAACCGGGTACAACCAGCGAGAACGCCAGCCAAATCACTTCCCGAACCAGCCGTTCAAGATGACTTGTCAGCGAGTTGCGATTCACCATCGAGTTGCCGGCCACGTATCCCACAATTTCCCCGAACCCGAGCGCGACATCGCTCAAGGCTCTGCCGAGGCCGTCGCTAAGCACTGCGATGGGAACGAACCAATAAAGAAATGCCCCAGCGAAGGCCACGGCGACCTTCAGATAGGTCCTCCAATCCCCTCGACAGGCAACTACTAAACTATAAACGAACACAGGAAGCATCCAGATCGTGCCCCAGATACGAAATCCGGCCAGAACGCCCAATAGTATGGCACCGTATACTCCAGACTTCTTATCCCCCTGCCACAACCGTGTTGCATACCAAGCCGTCGCGCAAGACGTAAAGAGATCAACGGTGGACATGCTGCCGATCGTGTTATATAGCACGACATTTGGCGCAAGAATAAAGATCCCCGTGACCCAGACGGCTCTTGAAATCCCCCCTACGTCGAAAGCCAAGCGAAATAGAAAGAACGCCGCACCGGCAGTAAAACCAATCGACATTGCGATCAGGGCCGTGTTGGGATCTCCGAGAAATCGCGCAAGGCATGAGGTCGCCAAGACCGACAGCGGATAACCGGGCGGATGAGGGCCGCTGACACTGATATCAAACGAACGCGAGGCGATTGCAATCTCGGGCGCGTCCCGTTCGCACAGATAGTCGCTCTTTAACGGCCAATAGACAACAAAGGTCGCCACGCACAATACGCACGCAATGTGCCGCCAAGACCAGCCCTCCGGCAGATTTCGTGGCTGATCGAACATCTCGCACCAAATGGGTTTGACCTGTGAATGCAAATCGCTACAAGACCATTATGCACCACTGAAAGGCGCCGAACCAAGAGGGGGCGTATGTTATTCACTGCCGCCGCGTTAAGATAG
>CAYYOX010000616.1:0-2990 GCA_964473065.1 uncultured Planctomycetaceae bacterium
ATCAAGGCAAAATCAATCAAACTGAACACCCCAGGTCAGGCTACTTTTTCAAAAAAGGGATTAAAGGGGTCGGGAGTCTTTTTTTTGTGTCATCTGCTTGGATCGGCGGGCTTTGCTTTGTGGGGACGGCCTCGGGGGCGTAAGGTCGATTGGAGATCCAATCGCTTTGCCGTTTGTTGCTGCCACGAAGACTCGCCGAATGGGGCGCCTCGCGATACGGATCGCTGCACGGCGGCCAGCTCCGCTTCGGTCTGGGGCGACTGGACGTGTTGACGCCAACGGCGCGGGAGAGGCAACGGGCCCTGGTCGATCAGTTCGGCCCGGTTGCGGTGGACGCGGTGCCAGAAACTGGACCATCGCCAAGCCTCGACCTGCTCGACGAGATTCGCCCGCAACGGGTTCCTTTCGACGTACCGCAAAACGGCCAGTAGATGGGCGTCCTCTTGGATCGGGAACGACTTGAATCGCCCTTGATAGATCGGGCCGGTTCCCGAGGTCCCATGCGCCGCGTGCCAGCGTTGCGTGTGGGTGACCGTCAACCAGCGCATGAACTCCGACAGGTCGCCGTCGTCTTGAGGCCAGAGGACGAAATGCCAGTGATTCGACATCACGCACCAACCCAGTACCCGCATCGGCAGGCGTTCCTTGGCTTCAGCAATCACCTTCTCGAAGGCCTCGAAGTCACGTGGCTTCCTGAAAATGCGAGCCCGCCCCACGGCCCGATTTAGCACATGGTACGCAAATCCCCCACTGGCAACTCGCAAACGTCGTGGCATGTCCCAGGCCTCCCTGTTTCTCGTCCACCAGTCAAGATTAAAGACTCCCGACCCCTTTGTTTAGGACGTACAGTTGCCAAGCGACTACGATCAGGCCTAGCGGAATGACATACCAGGCGAACAGATGCAGCCGGCCTTGGCGGACCCAACGCACGAGCCACCATAGCGAGAGCAGACCGACGACGAAGCTGACTGCGGTTCCCGCCAGGACGGTTCCTAAGGGGGCCGTTCCGTTGGAACTGCTGATCAGATCGATCGATTCGAGGAGCCCCGCTCCGCCGATAGCTGGAATGGCCAGGAGAAACGAGAAAGCGGCCGCCTCGTCGCGTTTCAGCCCGCATCCCAGGCCGGCCACGATCGTAGCCCCGCTGCGGGAAATGCCGGGCAGGATGGCGAACGCCTGAAACAGGCCGATCAACAGTGCCTGGCGGTATCCCAACTCTCGGCAAGTTGTCTGGCCCTTGTCGTATCGGGCCGACCAGATCAACACGGCCCCGGTAATTGGGAACATGAGCCCCGCCAACAGCGTATTTGTCAGCAACCCCTCACCAAACTCCTTCAGAGGCACGCCCACGATCACGGCCGGCAGCGTGCCCACGGCCAATAGGCCGATCAAACGCCGATCCTCGCCCAGCAGGCGGCAGAGCCGTTGCCAATAGAAGACCAAAATGGCCGCCAGGGTGCCGAGGTGGAGCATAATACTGATGGTCAGCTTGGCCCGTTCGTCCATCGGCTCGACACCCGAGACGAATTGTTCCCAAAGGGTCTCGCCGACCACGATATGGCCGGAGGAGCTGACCGGCAGAAACTCGGTCAAGCCTTGGATAACGGCAAGGATCAGAACTTCAAGCCAAAGCATGGGCAGCGGATGGGGGATTGAGAGTACGGGATTAGGAAGAGCGTGCGCGTTATGCAGGAGGCGACTCCAGTCGCCGATTTCGCGTAAAATGAGCAGTCATCTAGGCAAAGGGAAAATCGGCGACTGGAGTCGCCTCCTACAAAAACTTCGATTCTCGCCGCCCTATTATAACGTACACGAGTTGAATTGTCGTGATGCCCGAGGTCCAGGCCCTACGGGGGGGATGGACTTGCAAATATGTTGCCGGGGAGCCGTTTTCGACAACCCCCCTTGGAAATTCTCGGGAAATTGACCATACTACTGGATTCGCCAGGCCGTCCGGCAGTCGCCTGGCTTGGTGTTTTTCAGGAATTTCACGGAGTTTTGACATGTATAGGAATCTCAGCCCGGCCGCCCTGGGCATCTCAGGCCATCAATGCGAAATCATCGAATTGGCTCTGTCCTTCGGGTTTTCGGCCATGGACTTGGATCTACCGGACTTCGCAGTTCGGGCCAAGCTCCGCGGAATGCCGTACGCACGTCGGCTGATCGACAGCGGCAAAATCGGCCTGGGATTCTTCCAACTACCGCTGAACTGGGAGGCCGACGAGGAGATCTTCAAGAAAGACCTGGTGAAACTGGCCGAATATGCCCCGGCCGCGGCCGAAGTCGGGTGCGATCGGTGCCTGGCCACGCTCGATCCGGCCGGCGATGCGAGACCCTATCACGAAAACTTCGAGTTCCATCGCTTTCGGTTCACCGAAATCTGCAAGACGCTCGAGCCGGCCGGCATCCGATTGGGGTTGGGATTCCAGGCCGCCGAGTACCTCCGCAAAGACAGGGCTTTCCAGTTCATCCACGATTTCGAATCCCTGACCCTGTTGACCAATATGGTCGAGGCCGACAACATCGGTATCCTGTTGGACACATGGGATCTGGTGGCCGGCGGCGGATCGATCGACGCGATCGCCAATCTGGCGGCCGATCAGATCGTGGCCGTCCAGGTGGCCGAGATGCCGGCCGACGTGCCGCTGGTCGACTTGGATGAAAACTCGCGGTTGCTGCCGTGTTCCGAGGAGAGCCAGATCGACACGATCGCGGCCCTGAAGAATCTTTCGGCAATTGGCTTCGACGGGCCGGTTTCCGTCAAGCCTTCCCGCGGCCAACTCAAAGGCAAACGCCGCGACCTGATTGTCAGGCAAGTCGGCAACGCCCTGAAGCAAGCCTGGCAAGGCGCCGGACTAATCCCCGGCCAAGCCCCGGTCGAAGCGCCCGCACCGGCCGAAACACCCGCCGAAGCCGAAGCGCCCGCACCGGCCGAAAGCTAGCCGCTTGCGGCTTTGCAGGCGTCAGAGTTCCGTCGTTTAGCCGCCGAC
>CAYYOX010000616.1:3090-4464 GCA_964473065.1 uncultured Planctomycetaceae bacterium
AAGCTAGCCGCTTGCGGCTTTGCAGGCGTCAGAGTTCCGTCGTTTAGCCGCCGACAGTACGTCGGTGAGAAAAACGTCGGGCCCTGCTCTCCCATGAACGGGGCCCGACCGCTAAACAGTTTTCTACTTCGTCATTCCGCCGGTGCCAGGGCCAGGGCCTTGAGCGAGTCGAGGGTCGCCAGCACGTCGTCGCAGGAAATCTCCTGCCAGCCGGATAGGCGGTGATGCAGGATGGCCAACTTGAAGCCCTCGAAGGCTTCGTTTAAGTCCGAAGGCAGCGTCGGGACGTTCTCGAACGGACGTACCGGCTCGGCCGACGCGTGGGGATCTTCCATGACGGCCGTCGAATCGGCATCGAACGGAGGATCGGACTCAGCGTCCGCGTCGCGGACCTGGCCGATGGTGCCGGAAATCGTCTCGTCAGCCGACGCATCGACTTCCGGATCGACATCCTCGTCCAACTCGACCGAGATAATATCTTCGCTGCGAGGCTTCTTCTCGTCCGGCGCGCCCATGGCTTCCCAACGCTGGTGCCGCATTTGGGAGATCGACCAGCCGTTTTGCACGGCCCCTTCCAGCCACATCTCGGCATCGTCCCAATCCAAGGCGGCCTGGAAATGGCTCCAATAGAGGCCGGCGTATTGCTCGTTCGTTTCGCCGAACCGCTGGAAAACTCGACGCAACCGGCCCGCGTGCTGCGGCGAGACATTACCCACCCAGCGGCTCCAGGCCTCGTCGGTATAGCTTCCGGCGGGCGCGGTGCTGGCTTCCAGCGCCTCGCGCCATTGGAAGATGATGCGGCCCTTCTCCCAGTTGGTCGTGCTGATCAGGCGGTTCCAGCGGCCGAGGTATTCGGTCGAGGTCTCTTCGATGATCGCGGTCTGTCGCGTATCAAGCGGCATGTCGGGCGTGTCCGTGCGGTCATGTTCATCCATTGAAATCATCCTATCCGTCGAAGGGTCGATCTAGAGAAAGCCGCCAAACCATGCGGCGAGGCCCCATTCTACCACGGACGAAATCGGTCCCGGAAGCGTCCCGGCCCGAGATGCGTACGGCCGGACAGTCCGAACCCCAAAAACGCCGGCCCAAACGCCGTTTCTTGCCGTGAGAAACTCGACCGGCAGCCGCACTCGATGGGGAAAACTTGTCGACAGAGGCCGGCTGCCGGCGGCTATTCTTCCGGCGTTTCCGCGGCCGGTTGCTGTCTGGCCTTCGCCGGCAACGCGGGCTCGACTACCCGCAACACGAACAGCACGCGTTGGAGCGGCGGTTGCACGTCCACGCCAAGTTGAAACTGCTGCTGCGTTTCAAGCTTCTTGTCCCGCACCTCGACAGCGTCCACCTCGACACCGTCGGCAGCAATGGACCGTTCTT
>CAYYOX010000617.1:0-395 GCA_964473065.1 uncultured Planctomycetaceae bacterium
GGTTGCGGACCGCCACGGGCGCTTCGCGCGTGTCGGACCAAAGCTCGAGCGTTCGGAAGGTAATGTCCATTCGACCCACAACGGTGCTGATCAGATCGGCCACGACGGCCGAGGCGGTCGGCATTTGCCCGGCCCCGAGCCCTTGAAAGAAGACCTTACCGACGGCATCGCCCACCACGCGGATCGCGTTGTAGGCGCCCCCAACTTCGGCCAGCGGTGTTCCTTGGCGAACCAAAGTGGGCGAAACGTGGAGTTCCAACCCCTCGGGCGCCAACTTGGCGACGGCTAGCAGCTTGATCCGGTAGCCCAGTTCCTTGGCGTATCGCATGTCGTCCACGTCGACCGTGTCGATACCCGTCCGCGGGATGTCGCGCCAATCAACGGAAGCGCCGAAC
>CAYYOX010000617.1:405-1213 GCA_964473065.1 uncultured Planctomycetaceae bacterium
CATCGGTGCCGTCGACGTCCATGGTCGGGTCGGCCTCGGCATAGCCTCGCTGTTGTGCCTCGGCTACCGAGGCCGCGTAGTCGGAACCCAACTCGTCCATCCGGCCGAGGATGAAATTGCTGGTGCCGTTGAGGATCGCGTTGATCGATTGAATTTGGTTGGCGGTGAGGCTCTCGCTGATGGCGGCGATGACGGGGATCCCGCCGGCCACCGCTGCCTCGAACGCGATCGAACGGCCCAATTGCCGCGCCCGCTCGAACAGTTCCGGACCGTGCTCGGCCAGCAGAGCCTTGTTGGCCGTGACCACGTTTTTGCCGCTTTCCAACAGCTTCAACATGATCGATCGGGCAGGTTCCAGCCCACCGATAAGCTGCACGACGGTCGATATCTCCGGATCGCCAATCACCCGATCCAGGTCGTCGGTGAGCAGACCTTTCGGAACCTCGACGTCGCGCGGGCTGGTGAGGTCCTTGTCGACGATGTGGACCAATTCGACGGGCATTGCGGCATGGCGGGCGATTCGCGGTCCGTTTTCCAGCAGCAATCGAGCAACGCCCGACCCGATGGTTCCAAATCCGACAAGAGCGACCTTCGCAGTTTTCATAATCGTACCAGACTTCTATTGGGGCAATTGGCAGAACCTCCTATCGTAGGATAGCTCACCACGACCCGTCAAGCCGGGCAGCGTTGCCCCCAGATGAGTGGGTGCTACGAAAAGAAAGGCCTATTGCTGCGTCCTGGCCAACAACCTATCCACAGCCATGGCGACCGGGGCCTCGTCGCGGATTCGCCGATCCTTCCCGACAAT
>CAYYOX010000617.1:1223-4463 GCA_964473065.1 uncultured Planctomycetaceae bacterium
CCGCCAATCACGACGATCGTCGGCACTGGTGCGCTGAGCCAGCCGGACGGATTGTTGTCGTTGCCGACCTTAAAGGTCAAGTCGCTCAAAGTGACGGCTGCCGGATCGGCCAACTCGAAGACATCGACCAGCAGCCCGTTGATCCCCAGCACGTAGTTGGTGTAGTTGGCCAAGGCGGCCTGCTCGCCCGGCCGCAAGGCCTTCTTGTCCAGGGCTAGTGCATCGCCGTCGTCGAAGCCCTTGGTCTGGTTGTCGTAGGCCGAGTTGTTGTAGAAGACATGCGGCAGGCCTAACTCGGTTACCAGAGTGACCGTGCCCGGCGTCGCGGGCGCGGCCTGCCAACTTGCCTGCTCCTTGCCCCAGCGATTGCTGCCGATCCGCTGCAAGGATTGCCCCTGTCCGTCGGTTGTCGGATACCATGTGCTGACGTACTCGACTTCATCCTCGAGCACGTGCGGGACGTAGAGCGGGTTCTCCGGCGGCGGCGTGTCGGGACGCTGCAACTGGATCCGTTCGCCCGTGTCGCTGAAACGGTCGTTCGGATTGCCGAAGATTTGCACGCCCGCACTGATGCCGTAGAAGTTGCGCAACTCGGCCAGCTTGACCGCGTCGCCCGGATCGAAAGAAACCACCAACAACGCCTCGTGCGGATCGAGCGACATGCCGGGCGCGAAGTCGAAGTCGAATCCCTTACGCAGCCGCCAGCCGGCCAGATTCACGGCATAACTGGCCGTATTGTAGATCTCGATATACTCCAAGTCGTCCGGCGTCGAGTCGCCCAGGGGACTGTACATCAACTCGCTGATTAGCAGGTCCGGGCCAATCCGGGGCGCCGGGTTTTCGAAGCCCAGGCTGCGGGTGAGCATGGGGTACAGCTCGCCGTTGGCGTCAGGCCAACGCCCCAGCGATTCGCCATTCGGTGATGCGTCGAATTCGACGTAATCGGCAAATTGCAGCGACGTGCTCTTAGCCGCGTCGCGCATTAGCCACACCGCTTCGCCCTCGGATCCGCTCAGCGCAAAATCCTTTTCGCCAAGGCCGCCGAACTCGGTTGCCGGGTCGAACATCAGCGTGCTGCCAATGTAATGGCCCTCGTAGAACGTGACGTAGCCATAGGCCGGGATGATGGTTCCGGCGGGGATTTCGAACTTCTGGGTATCGTCGCCCGAGTCGCTCAGCCACCAGCCGCCGAGGTCAATGTCTCCGGCGGTCGTGTTGTACAGCTCGATTGCGTCGACCAGCGGGTAGTCGGTGTGGGCCAGTATTTCATTGATCACCACGCCATCGAATCCTGGCACGTCGGCCGTGCCGGGCGTGCCCAGGTAACGGCCGCTGGCTTGCCAGTTGGCCGGATCGTCATAGTCGCCTTGCGGGTCGATGATCACCAGCGAGGCGCCGCCGCCGTCGGCTTGGCCGGGCCAACCTTCGGCATCGTCGTAGTCGAACTGTTGGATCGTGTTGTAAAGCGGGTCTTCCAGCTTGACCTGTTCGCCGCCGTTGTTCAACCGCCCGGAAGTGAACTCGCCGGCAATGTTCAGGCCCGTGCCATAGCGGAACTCGAAGGCCGTCTGGTTACCGACCACCAGTGCCCGTTCGCCGGGAAGCAGCGTGACGTCGCCAAAGTTGAAGGCCACGCCGTCGGTGAACTGGATGTCCTCCAGCGGCAAGGGGTTCAAGCCCGTGTTCAACAGTTCTACATACTCGAACAGGTCGTTGTTATCGAACCCGGCCGTGATCTCGTCGGGAAATGGTCCCGGCGGGTTGTACATGATCTCGGAGATTCGCAAGTATTGTTGTGCCTCGCTCGGATTGCCCGGATAAGTGAGCGAAGTGATCGGACTGCCCAGGGCGTCGGTCAGGTTGATCGTCTCGCCGAAGGAGGAAAGGTGCCCGTCGTATGGCCCGACGACAAACAGCCCTTGTCCGCCGGCCGGCCCGGTGGTTCGACTGCGAAATGCCTTCGCATCGGGCGAGACATAGAGCGTACCGCCGGCCGGAATGACGGTTCCGCCGTCGAACGTAAACCGGATGCCGTCGGTCAATTGCCAGTTGGAAATATCCACGGCGAACGAATTGCTATTGATGATTTCGAGGTATTCCTCGTCCTGATTGCCCGAGGCGGGTGCGAAATCGAGGTTCCCCAGCGTGATCCCTCGCGACCCTTCCGGCAAGGCGGCGATGTCGGGCTGTTCGTTGGGTACTTCTCCGCCGTTGCCGATCGTTTGCGTGTTGTAGAGGAACTCGCGTCGGGCGGGGAAATACTCGGTTTTGATGCGTTCGACGTCTTCGCGCATCGTGTTGTTGTTGCCCCAAAATCCCCATTTGTTATAATCTAAATCGGCGTCGTCGGCGCCCAGGGCCGGATTGGGATCGTTATTGGGGTCAATTAGCGCAACCAGTTCATCAAAACGCTGTTCGAACTTGAGTTGCTCCTGGGGCGTTCCCGGCGGTTGGAGCATTTCGTCCATCAGGGTGCGCACGCGACGGACGTACATGTCGCGAATCGAGGGCGTATTGTAGAGTGCGTTTATCAGCAAGTTGCCAGCGTTGATGAACAGCGGATTGTTCGTGTACATGTTGTCATCGAAGTAGTTATACGCCGGTGTCCAGTTGTGCCCGAATGTCAGATCGACATCCCAGGGCAGCATCTGCCACTCGCCGGTTCCTTCCGTGTCGCGATAGACGTAGTAGTTCTTGTGGCCCATGTCGGTGGTGTCCATGATACTGATGGACGCAAGGAAGTTTACCACCTCGGGGATGTTGATGTTGTCGTAGAAGAACTGGGTTTGGGCTTGGCCGGCAAGTTGGGTCCCGTTGATCAACTCTTGCAGGTCCTGCTTGCCTTCGTATAGGCGGGTTTTCTTCTCGCCGCCGCCGGTATTCTGCAACGAGTTGTACATCTTATACAGCGCACCGTTCGGGTCGAGCCCGAGCCGGTCCAAGAAGCGATCGTCGCCGTCCTCGACAAAATCGGCGACACTGAAGAACTGACCGTTCTGCTGCACGCGCACCGGGAAGGCAAAGTGGTGCGGCCCGCCGGATTGGGCATGAACTTCGTAGGCCACCGTGTTGCGAACCTTGGCCTTGTCGGCCCAGTTGCTCAGTAGATTGAAGTCCTTCACCCGCGATGCCCCTTCCTCATATTTGAGGCGATATCCGCGGTTGAAGTCGAGGTCATAGGATTTCTTCGTGAACCAGGCCGTCGACTGGCCGTGCAGATCCGCACGAACGTTGTCGTAA
>CAYYOX010000618.1:0-1470 GCA_964473065.1 uncultured Planctomycetaceae bacterium
GGACTACACCGTCGACTGGGTGCATCTGAAGCTGAACGACCAGGCGCAGCGGACGGTGCTGTGCAAGGACCCGTTCAAGGCCCATGACGAGCGGGTCGACAAGCTCATCGCCTCGCTCTGAGCGACCGGGTCCAGCGCGAGGAGAGCCGTGCCTTCGTTCGCCACCGGCACCGTGACCGGGGTGTTGTCTGAGCGCTCCGGTCTCCAACGCGTGCTGGTCGAGCTTCCCTCGGACGTCGCCGGACCGGAGGCGGCTGGTGAATCCGGCACGTCGGAGCAACGCGCTTGTGTGTTGACGACGCTGGTCGGGCCCGTGGCGGCCGTGACTGTGCTTGCTGCTGCGTATACTTGCGGGGGCACAAGCACCGGCGGGCCTGCCGCCGGATGTTTCTTCGAGAAGGTCGGCCCGAACATCTCCTACCTGGTTCCCCTGTTGCTGATCGTCGCCGGCATGGTGGGCTATGCCATACGCGAGCGATCGGGAGGCTACGCCTTCTCGGCCGGGCTGGTCGTCGAGTTGGCCGTGGGGTTGGGCTATGTCCTCAAGGTCGTAACCGGCGGCGGGCGGTTCGCCGTGGCCGAGCTCGTGTTGCTGCTGCAATTGCTAACGATCACGGCCGCCGCCTGGGCCGGGGCCTGGCTGTTGATCCGCCATTGGCTGAACATCTGGCGCGAAAGCCCCACCAGTCCGACAGCACGCGTGTTGATGAACGTGCAACTTGCCATGGCCCTGCTGGGCAACGGGCTGTTGATCGGCCCGGCCTTGCTGAATCTGGCCCTGCTGTCCCCGCATGACCAAACGTGGACTATGGCGGTCGGGAAGCCATGGGGATGGATCGCCCTGTTGCTGGCCGTGGGCGTATATATTTATCGACAAATTCAGACGGGCCGGCGGATCTCGCCGCAGGTGGCCGGGCTGATCGGCATGACCGTGCTGGGGCTCTTTGCTTGCTACGTGCAGTTGCTGGCCAACACGGCGGTCTGGTTGCCGATCGACTGGGGTTACCGCACGTTGATGCTCGGTTGGGCCATGTATGCCCTGCTGATCGTCTCGGCCACATGGTGGGTCGCAACAGTAAGAACCGAGCCCGGGTCCCAAGGTCCGCCCCAAGCGTTGTTCCGCATGGCGGCCGTTTGGGTCCGGATCGCCGGCCTGTTGGCCGTGCTGTTGGGTCTGAAGGCGGCCTGCTTCCATCCGCAGTACGAAGAACTCATCTGGGCCGCCTTGACGATTGCCATCGCCAGCGCCGCGGGCGCGGCCATGGGCGTTTGGCGGCGGCAGGAAGGTTGGGCCTTCTCGGCCGCGTTGGGTGTGAATCTGGCCGCCTCGCTGGTGGTTTGGTATTTCCGCCGCGAGCTGGACTTCGACCAGTGGTGGACGCGACTGCTGCAGGCCAACGTGATCGCTTCCTCGGTGGTCGCCCTGGTTTGGCTTTCCATACGCCGACGCCTCTATCAACTTCGCGAGCC
>CAYYOX010000618.1:1570-4450 GCA_964473065.1 uncultured Planctomycetaceae bacterium
GTGAACATCGAGCCTCGCCCGGTGTGGAACGACTGGATGGAGTACCACGCGCTGATCGCTGCTTGGACCGTTTTGGGGTTCCTTTTGTTGGCCGTGGGGATCTTCGGTCGCGACTTGCGGTTGGCAGCCGCCGAGGATTCTCAGCCCGATTCGACGCGTCAGTTCATTTTCCCCTGCAAGATGGTGCAACAATGGGTGACGGCCGTTGGGGCGGCGGTCGTCCTGCTGGCCGTGATTCATCCATTTGGCGATGATGCGGGCGTGTGGTGGTATCTCGGCGCGTTGGCGGCCGTCAGTGCCATGGCCGCCGTGATCGCCTTGTGGTCGTGGGAGTCGGTCTACGTCTTCGTGTCGGGACTGTTAATCAACGTGATCGGCCTGATCGCCTGGCTGGCTTGGGACGATCCGTTGACGCTCTCGGCCCTAGTGCAAGCGCAGGTCGTGTGCCTGGCCGCCGGGTCGATCGGTTGGTGGCTGATAGGTCGCGGCTGGCCGGCCGGGTTGCCCGATCTGCAAATCGCCGGAAGCCGGCTTCCCTATGCCCATTTCGCGTCCCAGGCGGCGGTTGGCCTGATCGACGCATTCGTTCTGGTGGCTTTCACTCGTGAGCTGTTGAACTTACCCCATCTGGCGATCGACCCGCTGGCTTGGCTGGCGTTGGGTTGTGCCGCCGCGGCCATGGCAATCTGTGCGTGGGATCGCTCGGCACGCTTTCCGCTGGTCGGCTTGTATGCCTTGGCCCTTGCGGCCGTGGGCATGATGACTTGTGCTTGGGGCCTTCCGCCGCGCGTGGTCGTTTGGACCACGGCAGCCAACTTGACCGGTTTCGTGATTATCATGGCGGTCGTCGGTTGGGCCCTGCCGAGGATGCGGTCCGTCTGGCAGGCGGTTGGAATTGACGACGACCCGCAACACTGGTCCGTCGGCTGGTTTTCACCGGCCCAAGCCCTGTTGGCAATCATCGGCGGTCTGCTGGCCGTGTGGATCGCGATCGATCCGTGGTTCAACGGTGCGGGTCAGGAACATGCCCTGCTCGGGTTGGCCGGGCGTCTGGCGGGAATCCCCAGTGGGCTGATGCTCGTGGGCGCAGCCATCCTGATGGCCTGGCAGACGGACGGCCGGGGGCAGGTGCGGTGGCAAAAGGCTGCCTTTGTGGCCGGCCTGCTGTTTAGCTGCTCGTTGGGTTGGGCGCGGCTCGATCTGGCCGCCGGCACGCCGACCGGCGATGCACCCTGGCTGCACCGCAGCGTGATCCTGCTGGTCTCAGCGAGTATGGTCACCCTGTTCTCCGGCCTGGGGTTGCCTAAGATGTTTCGCGGTCGGGATCGGTGGATCGCCTCGGGCAAGAGCGTCAGCCCGGCGATGGGCGGCGTGGCCCTGGCGGCGTTGCTGTTGGTACTGATCCAGGAGGCGGCCCTGTTCGATCCGCAATCCGGTGTGCCGATGACCATCGCAGCCGTAGTGATTGTGGCCGTCGCGCTGGTCCTGTTGACTGTCGTCTGCTTGGCATTCGCATTGGTCAAGGACTGGGATCCGCTGGGGCTGAGCGACCGCGGCCGAACGACTTACGTCTATGCGGCCGAGGTGCTGGCCGCCTTGGTCGGGTTGCACCTGTGGCTGACCATGCCATGGTTGTTCCGTCTGGGGATTGTCGAGCGCTACTGGCCGTTGATCGTAATGGGCGTGGCCTTCGCGGGGGCCGGGCTTGCCGAACTGTTCGAGCGACGCGGCCTGCCCGTGCTTTGCGAACCGCTGGGGCGCACGGCCCTGGCCTTGCCGCTGGCGCCGGCGTTGGCGGCCGTCGTGGCATGGTTCGTTCAAAGCGACGAAGGCTTGGGCCAAGTCCTCGCGGCGGTTGGGCCTTCCACGTGGTTGGTCATCGGGCTGTTCTACGGCGTGTTGGCCGTGACGAAGAAATCGCTCTGGATGGCCGCCGCGTCGATTCTTACCACGAACATGGGCCTATGGGTCCTGTGGCATCGGCAAGAGTGGTATTTCGCCGATCACCCGCAACTGTGGCTGATTCCCGTGGCCCTGGCCGCGTTGGTCGCCGAACACCTCGACCGCGATCGGCTCGACGAGACGCAACGCACGTCGTTGCGCTACGTGGCGCTGAGCGTAATCTACCTCTCGTCGATGACCGAGTTCTGGCAGACTATGGGCGAATCGTTCTGGTTGCCGTTGGTGACCGTCCTCTGGGCCGTGGCCGGGATGCTGCTGGGAATGATGCTGCGGATTCGCTCGTTCCTTTACATCGGATTCACGTGCCTGCTGGTGGTGGTCGTGCGGCTGGTCTACTATGCGGCGTTTCAGGAGAGCCAGATGTGGGTATTCTGGAGCAGTCTGATTGCCTGGGGCTTGGCGATCTTCGCGTTGTTTGCCCTGTTCGAGAAGCGTCGCGAGCAGGTCCTTGCCCGGGTGGAACGTTTCAAAGAGTGGGAAGGATGAACGCGGCCCCCGAAAACGACCGCCCCCGCCCGCCGTTGCAGTTCGGGCTCGGTTCGTTGATGGTCCTGACGGCCATGGTCAGCGTCCTATGCGGCATTCTACGCTGGGCGAACGTTCCGCCCGGGGCGACGGTCATGGTGCTGTTGATCCTGGCGGTCAGCATCATCGCCGCCGTCGGTCTGGTCGTAGCCATCGCGCGCTCGTCGGATGACGGGTCGTAGGTCCTAGCTCGGCGGGTGGCACGGACACTTTCCCGCAGCCGGCGTTGCCATCGAGAAAAACATTGCCGGGAAAGGTGGCCGTGTTGCGCAGCAACGAGAGGCCCTTCGCACCGCCACCGTTCCTCTTGTGGCTGCGCCACACGGACACATGTGCCGAACATAGGTCTTCAAGTGGCAACGCCTTTTGCGGCGAAGTGTCCGTGCTACCCGG
>CAYYOX010000619.1:0-4444 GCA_964473065.1 uncultured Planctomycetaceae bacterium
CCTTGAAGAAGCCCGGTCGTCAGAGTAGCAAGTTACTGCCCGGTTGCTTCCCGATGCACCGCTGCTAGTTGCTTAACCAAAAGATCGGAGAGCAAGTTCTCCATGACCGACACATCTAGTTGGCCCTTTGCCCACGCCTCATCGGCAGCGTCCAAGGCTTTGTAGTACGGCTGCCGATTAGCAACGATTTGCTCTGGAATGGCCAGCGTACCAGGCAGGCGATACCCGAGATTAGCACACAAGACCAGATAAGATACGGCACGTGAAGTCCGCCCGTTTCCGCCAGTGAAAGGATGGATCCAGTTAATTCGCCACATGGCGTACGCAGCCAAGTGACCAGGCGTCTTGTGTCCGGAATCGTTAATGTAGTCGCACAATTCCTCGACCAACTGGGAGACTTCGCTCGGAGGTGGCGGCCTGTGAGTTGTGTTGGCTATGAAGACTGGCCCAACCCGATAATTGCCGGCGCAAGTGTAGATATCTTGGATCGCAATCCGCTGGAAACGCTGGATCGTAGAGGGCCGAAGCAAAAACGTACCGCAAGCAATTGCTTCGTCAATGCATCGCAAAACTTCATCGAATTGAAGCAGACCATTACGCGCTTCCAGACGCGGCTTCTGTGTTTTGTCTGCAAACAACTCGTGTGATGCTGGCTTACTGTCCCGTTGAACGTCAGTCCGTCGCTTCTCGCTCATCGGGTTGGTCCCTTAATCTCGCGGCCTCTTGGGTCACCATTTCCTTCGTAATGCGCTCATTCTCAAAATGTGTATTTCCGTAAGCGAAACTGATTCTCTGTTCTTCTTGTTGTTGCTCTGTCATCGGCAGTGAGCGAGACTGCTTCAACAATCGTTCTAATTCTATTGGTGTCATCACGCACCTCATGGGGCTGCAAGGCAACAATCCTATTGACGAGCCATACTATATCATATCGCATATCGGCCGACAATGCCAGCACCGAAAGGGGGCCGGTTGATCGCAACCCTTTGCGGTACAATGGATTGCAGGCATAAGGGCGGGGATGACACGTGGGAAAGATGTGCGGCTCCCTAGCCGCACCGGCGTCACCCCCCCGCAGGGTCTATTCTTCCGCCGAAACCGCGATCTGTTGGGCCACCAGGGTTATGTCAACGACGCGACGACATCGGAGCGTTCCCAATTCACCACGGGCACATCATCCCCGAATCAGCCGATCGCCACAATCCTCTGGTTGCCAAGGCAACATCGACGATTCTCCGAACAAGTCTCTGCCAGCAGCAGAGCCTACTCCGGAGAGTCATCGGTGCTAGTCACGCCCGTCCACGCAGCTGTTAGGGATTCTTGGGTTTGCCGAATCTGCGGTATTGCAACGCCACAAACGCAGATACGGCCAGTGCGTATGAAAGTCCAACGAGTAGCCATACCCCAAGCAACACTGCGCGAGAAAGTGCGACACTAGACGGTGTCCAAATGGCGCTCTCGTCATGCGACTCATCAACGAAATGCGCAACTAACGCTTTGGGTGACCAAGTTTGCCCATCTTCTGCTTCGCTCTTGATGAATGTTTGAATTGGATCTTGGTACGTGTAACCAACGACTAATGCGTTTCGGTAGTCCGGTGCCGGAACAACAAGTATGGAGAATAAGGGAATGTAAATCAGCAGAAAAAGAAGAACGAATATGGCTGTTCCGCCAAGGAACCATCGTTTAACCACTTTGAGCGACGTTCGTCCCTGTCGCCAGAATGCGAACGAGCACATAACGATGAGCAATTGAATGGCCACGAAACTGAAACTTACCGCCAAGCGAGACGGCCAAGGCGGCCCAACTTGCACCATCAAATCCAGTAACGGGGCCGCAATTGCAATCTTTGCGATCTGCGCATAGACGTTTTGAAAATCGCTGGCAAACTGCCAAAACTCTGCAAGGGGAGAACTGGAACCGTTGGCCTCATTGTTTGGTGTTGCCACTACTGACTCTCCCATTCAAAACCTCTGGATGGACTTGCAACTAAAGTCCGAGCACCTCCAGCCGGTCGGACCGGTACCAATCCGGAGATCTGCTGTCCGCTATTCCACTTGACCCAAAATCGCGGCTTGTCTCCCACACGAAAAATGTCGTTCTGAGGGACGGTCTCCCACTTTGAGTCGTTCCATGGCGGCGTTTCACCCTTAAAGTGCTTGTGAAGGAGGTATGCGCCAGAACGCATGTACTTGACAGTCGCAGTAGCAGGTTCGGGACGGACGTTTATACCGTGGATTGCACGGAACCTCGCGGGCGACTTAGCTCCCTGCTTCCCTTGACGCCGCGCAAGAGCGTCCAGTTCCTTGTGATAGATCTGCCCGATTCGGGCTGAAGCTTGCTGCATCTCTTCTGCTAGTTGCTCTTGTCGCAGCCTTCGACGGTTGATCAGATCTACCATTCTGCGGATTTCTCGTTCTACCTTCGGCAGCACTGAATCCCAGAACCGTGCGGCATCTCGCGACACGTAGCGGTGTTTTCTTATAGCCGCGACAGTAAGCATCGCGGAAAACGGTTGTTCCATCGGATTCGCGTGCGGGTCGATATCACACGACGGTTTTATGGTATAGATCATGTGCTCGCCAGACCAATCGAATCTCGGCTCTTGAACTGGGATCTGCCCCCTTTCAACGGCCTCCGACACGGTATCTCGCAGCTGCTCGAAGCTGGTGTTCTGCGCAATCGCAACGGAGGCCATTACGTTGGCGAAGAGCGTGCAGAGAAGTGGTAATGCAAAGTGTTGGTACATTGTTTGGTCCTTTCGAGAGTAGTGTGTGTTCTTTGAACGCCTCATAATGATTTGACAGAACAGCAGCGTGCGTGCTCGTACTCACCAACCATTCTTGACGCAAAAAGTGCGTACAAGTACGCACACTACTTGTTCATCGTCGTAGATCCGTCGTTTGGTCATCGGGATACGATCCCTTCGCCGAGCGCCATTCTCTTATCGCCAGGGCAACGCCCGCGATTCTCCGAAGAAGCCCTCTGCGGTGGAAAGCCTACTCCGGAGAATCAGCGGTGCTACCCGTTTCACTTCAGCAATTTCATTCCAGGTTTCCCCGGGATTATCCGTTGTCCTGCAGCGTCGTGATGGATGATTCGAGTGGTCCGAAACAATTTAGAGAATTTCGATGCCAAGTCATCCAATTCTTTGTCTGAAAGTGTTAGCGGCGTGTTGTTCTTGATCCACTCATAGCTATGGGCGCTATCCAACAGCGCGACTTGCAGAATCGAGACAATGTTCTCGGTCTCCGTGTCTTGAATGTCCGTGGTAGCATCGGTTTCTTCGATTTCAAACCTGGCGGCGAAATCGCGGTACTTGATGGAGCGGAGCGAACGCAAGAGGTCGGCGATCGGTTTTCGAAGAATCCAGACGATGATCACAACGGCCGTCGGCCATGCAACGCTTGCGATCAACTCCAGAACGTCGATTTCGGCGAACAGCATGTCAACACCGCTCCTACCTGTAACCGCACAAACTTGTCATTTCATCCCAATTACGGCCTTGCCGGGAATCCGGATCTAGCCGTGGCCCGTAGTTTACGCTCATGTGGCGGTGTCATCAAGCCTTTGGGGCCGGATGCCACAGAAAACTTCGCGAATGCGCTAACTTCTTACGTGAGCGGGAGTTGGCGCTGGCAGAGCATCAGCCGTGGCTGGTTCGGTGGGTGCGGGAGTTGCTGCTCTTTGCCCGGCCCTTTTTCTCCCGAAGCTTGTGTAAAGCCGCGACTAGTGGTCGCGGGGTTCCGCCACCACTGGTGGCGGCTTTACATGCTTATCCCACCGACACCGCGTCTTGTTGAGATACCGGCGCTGTGGCCGACGCAGCCGGTTGCGACTTGGCCGTGGTGCTGACGTAGCGGCAGGGTTGGGCTTGGGGGTTGTCGGTTACGGCTTCGTTGCGCTCGTAGAAGGTGGGTGGCTCGTAGGTCCAGCCGGCGGCTAGGCGCTTTTCTTCGCGGCGGATGTTTCGCAATACCCAGCGGCCGCCGATCTCGCCGAAGATGCGGGCCTTTAGGCCGAACTCGCTGTAGAGGTCCTTTAGGAGGGCCTTCATCTTCTCGTACATCCGCGGGTTGGTGTCGCGGTAGAGGAGCTTCGCGCCGCTGACTAGGGCCGAGAAGGTCGTGGGGAGCTCGCGGGCGTCCCACGCGTAGCGGCGGCGGATGTTGGGGTCCGGGTGGTTCTTGTAACGCTGGTAGCCGGTCAACGTGGTGCGTGTGATCCGTGCCGTGCTCGGGCCGTTGCGCTCGAAGTCGCGGTTGAACGCGCGGAGCATCAACTGGCCCGTCTGCTCGTCGCTGAGATGCGGATGGCGGTAGTTGAGAATATCCTGGCCGTGGATGTCGCTGAGTTCGTACTCGCTCTCGTCCTTCATCAGGCCCTTGGCCGTCAGTTCGGTGTGCTTTCGCGCCACAGTGTGGTTGTTGTCGTGAATGAGCAGACC
>CAYYOX010000620.1:0-4443 GCA_964473065.1 uncultured Planctomycetaceae bacterium
GGGTACTCCGAATCCCCATTGTCGGATTGGGAAAAAGGCCCATAATGGATCGCAGTCGAGTCTGGAAACTAAGGAAATAGAATAGGAACGTTTGCTATGCCGCTTGTGGTTGTTGGTTCGGTCGCGCTGGATAGTGTGGAAACCCCTACCGAGAAACGGGATGATCTGCTTGGAGGCTCGGCCTCGTATTTCTCTTACGCGGCAAGTTACTTCACGTCGGTGAAGTTGGTTAGTGTCGTCGGGGAGGACTGGCCGGAAGAGCACACCAAACTGCTGCAATCACGCAACATCGATACGGCCGGGATGCAAGTGATTCCCGGCGGGAAAACGTTTCGCTGGCATGGGCGGTATCACGAAAACATGAACAATCGGGACACGCTCGACGTCCAACTGAACGTGATGAACCAGTTCGACCCGGTGTTGCCGGAAGAGTATCGTCGCTGCCGCTATCTTTTTTTGGCCAACGATCCGCCGCAACTGCAGATGAAGGTGCTTCAGCAGTGCCCCGGGGCAAGGCTGACCATGGCCGACACGATGGACCTGTGGATCAACACGCAGAAGGACGAATTGCTCGAGCTGATTCGGCACATCGACGGGCTGGTACTCAACGATAGCGAGGCGATTATGCTGACTGGCGATACGAATTTGGTACGCGCCGGGCACGCCGTTCGCGAGATGGGGCCCAGTTTCGTGGTGATCAAAAAGGGCGAGCACGGCGCCATGTTCTTCAGTAAGCACGAAACCTACGTCCTGCCCGCCTATCCGACGGCCGATGTGATCGATCCGACCGGGGCGGGTGACAGTTTTGCCGGCGGCATGATGGGCTATCTGGCCGAACGGGACTCCTTCGATCCTAAGACACTCAAGGAAGCCTTGGCTTATGGGACTTTGGCCGCCAGTTTTACCGTTGAAGGTTTCAGCCTCGATCGCCTGCAACGGATCGAACGCGAAGACATCGACGCCCGTATGGAAGAGTACCGACAGATGCTGAGTTTCTGAGCAGCGCTGCAGGAAACAAACGGTTCCATGAAACAAACGCTTCGCACTTTCGTTGCCGTTGAAATCACCGCCGAGATCCGAGATCGCGCGGCCGAACTGATTCGGCAGTTGCAGTCGGTTCCGGCCGATGTGAAGTGGGTCGAGCCCGAAAACCTTCACCTGACGTTGAAGTTCCTCGGCGAGGTTCCCCTGCACGAAACGCCCCGCATCTGCGAAGCCGTTCAGCGCGGGGCCGGCAAAGTTGATCCGTTCGAGCTGGAAGTCCGCGGCGCCGGAGCGTTTCCGGGCGCCGCACGGCCACGGACCCTCTGGCTGGGCGCCGGCGCGGGTCAGGAAGAAATGATCGTGTTACACAAGCACGTCGAAAAGGCGTTGAGCAAGTTGGGATACCGAACCGAGCGCCGCCGTTTCCATTCTCATCTAACCCTAGGCCGAGTGCGCCGCGGCGGGCCCGGCGTGGCCGAGTTGGGAGAACTGGTCGGGCAGCAGGCCGAGTTCCTTGCCGGTCGACTCAAGGTCCAGCAAGTCGTGGTGTTTTCCAGTCGATTAGATCGCACCGGACCAACCTACGAAGCCCTCGGTCGGGCAAAGTTGGGCGCCCCTTAGCAATCCGTTGGGCGCCGGCATTATTTCAGTTCGAGTGGCCTTAGGGCTTCAGGTTGGCTTCGAGTGCCAGTCCCATACCCAGGCCATCAGGCTTGGTTGTAACGAATGTGTCGAAAATGTGAAAGTCCTCATCGTCCGGCAACCCGAGGCCGTTATCGACCACCGAGATTTCCACGAACTGCCCGTCGGTTGCAGAACCGACGGTCACTTCTCGGGATTGGGCCTCGGCTTGCCCGATGGCCCCGGTTTGCCCGAGCGCCTCGTAGGCGTTTTGCAGGAGGTTGACCAGCACCTGCTGGATTTCGATCCGGTCGACCCGGACAGTCGGCGGATTTTCTGACGGTTCGAATTGCACGGTAATCCCGTGCCGGTGGGCCTCCGGGGTGACGATCTGCATGGCCTCGTCGAGCAGTTCGTCGATTCTACGGGGGGTACGCTGTGAATCGGTTTGCCCGACGAATCCCCGCAATCGCGTGACAATTCTTCCGGCATGTGTGGCGGCTCGGCTGATCGCGTCGTTCCATTTGCGCAGGTTCTCGAAGTCTGTTATCTCTTCGTCGGCCAGCAGGTTGGCGGTTGCCTGGGCGAAGTTTCGGATGGAATAGAGCGGCTGGTTGACCTCGTGGGCAATTCCGGCAACCATTTCACCGAGCGTGGAAACGCGGGCCACGTGCGTCAACTGGGTTTGCATCTGGCCGAGCTTCTGATCCGTCCGCTTGCTCTTGAAGGCTTCCACAATGGCACCGTCTAGAAGTTCAACGGCTTCCTTATCGGCGACTGTGTAGCCCGATTCTTTGTTCCCCAAGCCGAGCATGCCGATGGTTGTTTCCCCTTGTTTCAAGGGAACACCGAGGAAAGCGGTTACGACAGGATGCCCCGCAGGATGCGCCGCACCGATCTGGATGGGTTGCCATTTCGCTGCCGTCGACGATCCGGGACATTCCTTCTCTCACGGTCGATCGATCGATTCCCCGAACGGGCATGTTCTTGATCACTTGTCGGGCATCGGCTACGGCCATGTCGCATGCATCCCATCCGGGATTGCTGATCGCGACCGTGTCGAGAAGCCCCCTCGAATTGAGTTCAAGAAAGAGGCCGAACTTGCTGCCGGTTAGCTTCTCGGCCACAGCGAGACACGTCTTGCCTAATTCTTCCTCGGTTTCACAGGTCAGCGTCTCTCGGAATACGTCGTTGATCGCCTGTAGCACGGCGGCCTGCCGTGTTACTTGCTCTTCCTTCCGTTTGCGTTCGGTGATGTCATGCACAGACCCGATAAGATGCGTGCAGATTCCGTCCCCATTCAAGGCCGGAGTGAGGGCTACAGAGCCAGTTTTTACGCCGGAGGGGTAGACGGAAGTCTCTTCCCAAGTGACGGTTGTTTTCTCTCGAACGGCTTCCTCATATCTGGCCCGCACTAACGCACGAGATCCTTCCGGTATAACGTCTTCAAGTCGCTTACCCACGATTTGTTTCTCGGTGAGCCCCGTTGTATTCAAGAACGCTTGGTTGACGGACAAGAAGCGGAAACCGCCCTCAGGCTCGACCTTTACTTGAAACAACACATCCCAGATCGTGTCGTAGATCAGGGAGAGATTCTTCTCGCTTTCTCGCAGCGACCCTTCAATCCTCTCACGTTCGACGATTTCCTGGCTGAGCGTCTCGTTGGCCATCGAGAGTTGCGAGGTGCGCTGCTTCACACGTAGTTCCAGTTGTTGATGCGCCTTTTGCAGGGCCGCCTGGGCCCGCTTGCGTTCGGTGATGTCCTGTGTGACGCCCGTTGCTCGGACGCAGAGTCCATTTTCGTCAAACTCCAGTTCGGCTTTTTCCCTGACCCATTTCGTCTTGCCGTCGACCAGTAGTCGGTGTTCGATGTCATAGGGCTCATGATGTTGAGCGGCATTGAATTTCTCATCGACGTACAGCCTGTCGTCGGGATGCACACAATTCAAGAACGTCTCGTAATTCATTTCCGTACCCAAGGGAACGCCAAACACTCGGTAGTTTTCCTCGGTCCAAAACAGTTCGTTTTTCTTGATATCCAGATCCCACGTCCCAATGCTTCCGATCTCTTGCGCTCTTGCCAGATAGTGCCGTTGGAGTTCCAGATCGGCTTCGGCCTGCCTCCGTTTGGTGATGTCACGAGTACAGCCGATCATTCGGACGAGTTTTCCGCGCTCATCCCGGATTGCCTGGCCACGGGCGTTTTGCCAGTGATACTCGCCCGATTTACGGCGATGCCGGTAGTCTACATCGTAGACCGCGCCTTCCTCGAGGTGGGCCGCAAGCGCCTTCATCACATGGTCGCGATCATCGGGGTGAATTCGATCAGCCCACGAATCGTAGATGTGCAAAAGCCCCGGATCGTCATAGGAATACCCGTTAATCTCGCACCATGCGGGCGAGTAGTAGATGTCGTTGGTGAGTATGTTCCAGTCCCAGATGCCGTCGCTGGTTGCGCCAACGGCCAGTTCGAACCGCTCTTCGCTCTCACGCAGGGCCTCTTCCGCCTGTCTACGCTGGGTGACGTCTATCGCGGCACTAATAACGATTCGTCTTCCGTCAGGCAATCTTCCGGCCGGCGAGGAGCTGAAATGCCACGTCAGCGCGCGTCCGTCTTTTGCGGTAAAGCTATACTCTCCCTCGTCTACTCGTGACGTCGCATCAAACAGCGTATCAATGTGGCTCTTGACGACATGGCCCTCTTCCCCGTAAACCTTTTCCGTCCAATCCGATATGCTGCGGATTTCTTCGCGCGTATAGCCGCTAAGGACTTGTAACAAAACAACCTGTCCATTTAGGGGCGTTACTTCCGGGGGCGGATGGTGTAATTCCAGTCTC
>CAYYOX010000621.1:0-4439 GCA_964473065.1 uncultured Planctomycetaceae bacterium
AGATTCAACCTCCCCTCTCCCTTTGGGAGAGGGGCCGGGGGTGAGGGTATAGGAAAGACATGCAAGCCCTCACCCTAACCCTCTCCCAGAGGGAGAGGGGACCAAAGTGCAATCGTAGTCGCTTGCGGCTTTGCAGGGTGCTGCCACAAATGCAACCAACACCCGCAAAACCCGCAAAATCGGAAATACCCGCAAGTTCTACGCAACTTAACACGATAAACATTGGTGACCACAGTGTAGGTGCATATTGTCGGCTTGTTCTGCCATGGGAGGCGGTTGCGTTGCCGGAGCATCGAACGAACCACTTTTCCACGAGGAAACACGGATGTCTGGAAGAGCATACACGATCGCCGTTTGTGGCTTGGCCTTGCTGTCGCTAGGGTTAGGCACTGGGTGTACGGCGACGTTCGGCCCCAGCCCGGGCTTGTTGGGCTACCCGATCCCGATTTCACCCTTCTTCCAAGACCAATTGGAAGACGCAGCATGGGAAGCACAGCGATACGATAAGGTGCCGATTCTTGGCCCGATCACCTCGGGTGGGCCGGCCGTGGCGTTGGATCCACCCTCGGAAGACGAGATCATGCGGGCGTTGGAGTCGGCAAGGCCGGTTGAAGGCGGACTGCCCTTCCTGCACGAAATCCAGCGGAACAACGTGCGGATCGTGGTCGAGCCGATCTCCGACTACATCGATCCGCCTCGGGTTTACCCGCTGATTGGCCCGGCACAGCTCCACCATGCCCATTATAAGTGCATTATCTACTTTGAAGAGAAGACACGCGTGGGCTGGCCGATTCCGCATACGATACACAACGAGGATGCCCAGGAAGTGATCTATATCGACCACAACCACCTGCACATGGTGGGCAATGTCGATCCCGGGCCGGGTAGCAACTACTAGCCAACCCTGATAACAAGCGAGCGTCCGCCCAAGGACCCCAGTGGCCACGGTTTATCCGGCCGGACGCTGGGGTTCTTTGCGTTCGGCACCGAGATATCAGGGCTTGTCTTGTTCGACCCGGGGTAGATAACATAAAATGAAAGCCGCAATAAGCTCCGGATGCTTTACCTTGAAATGTTAATCTGACTGCCGGTTATTAGGATGGAACCTTTTTGTTTCGCGTCTGTCGGTCGCCGAGGATTGGTCGTCGGGTTGCTCGCCTTGACTGCCTGGGGCATGGTCGCGCCGTTGCGGGCCGATCCGGCCGACGATCGGTTCACCGTGGCTGCCGGGCATTACTCTCAGGGACGCTGGAAACTGGCCATCGAGGAGTTTCAAACCTTCCTCGAAGAGTATCCTAACCACACGAAGGCCAACCGGGCCATCTTCTTTCTGGCGGAAGCCTTTCTCCAGGCAGGACAGAACGACGAAGCGGGTACGCATTTCCGCCAGTATCTCAACCGTAAGCCGGACGGCAAGTTTGCCAGAGCGGCCCTGTTTCGTGCCGGCGAGACGGCCTATCTGGCCGATCAAACCGATCTGGCCAAGGCCGAGTTGCTTCGCTTCCACTCCGACCATCCCGACGACAAACTCAACGCCTACGTGTTGCCCTACTTGGGTGACATCGCGTTGGGTGAAGAAGACCTCGCGGCCGCGATCCGTTACTTTCGCGACGGGTTGACCAAGTTTCCGCAAGGCAAGCTTCGCGAAGATTGCCGCTTCGGGATGGCTCGGGCGCTGGAGAAGCAGGGCGAAAACGAGCAGGCCGAGCGGCTCTATCGCGAGGTGTCGGCCAAGCGTGGTCATCCCCTGGCCGACGATGCCCTGTTCCACTTGGGCGCCCTGCGTTATGCCATGGGCGAGCATGAGAAAGCGCTCGACGCATTCGCCCCCTTCGAGACCGTGCTGCGCGATAGCACGTGGCGCCCGAACGCACGCTTGGGGCAGGGTTGGGCACTGTTGAAACTCGATCGGCTCGACGAGGCCGAGGCGATTTTCACGGGACTGGTCTCCGATGCCAAGGTGGGTGTCGATGCGCGCTATTGGCTCGGGATTGTCCAGCGGATGCAAGGCGATTGGCAGGCCGCGGCCGACTCGCTGTTGCAGGCTGCCAAAGACGATCCGCAACATCCGCAGATCCTATCCATCCGATTCCATGCCGCGGACGCCTTGCGTCAAGCCGGGCAAGATGCGGCCGCCGCTGAACAGTTCGATCTGGTTATTGCCGCGGCAACCGACGACAATGTTTGGCTTGACGACGCATTGCACGGCAAGATTCTCATGGCGGCGGAGGCCGAAGACCACGAAGCATTAGAACTGTTAGCGGCCGAGTTCGGTCAACAGTTCCCCGAAAGTTCGCTCTCCGGCGACATCGCCCGATTGCGAGCCCAGTCGCTCTTGAAGCAGAATAAGCACGCCGAAGCGATCCCGTTGCTCGAACCGTTGGCTGCCGCGGGTACGGCCGACGAGCAGGCGCTGGCCGATCGGTTCTTGCTGACTCAGGCCTATCAGGCGGCCGAGCGTTACGACGATGCCTTGGCCGTGCTGCTGCCGGTGCTCGGCACGTCGGACCTACGGCTCAAGAGCGACGCCCAACTGACCCACGGCCTGCTGCTTGTTGCGATGCAACGGTATGCTGAAGCGATCGAACCGCTGGAGGCCTTTCTCGGCACTAACCCGACCGAGAGCAAGCGGGTGCAAGGCCGCGGGCAATTGGCCGTCTGTTACGCCAGGGCCGGGCAACTCGACCGTGCAAAGCAGATCTACGCGGATATCTTGGAAAACCCGCCCGAGAGCGGACTGCTGGCGCTCATTACCGATCAATTGGCCGAGGCCGCCTATGATGCAGAGGACCCGCAATGGGCCGCCTCGCTCTTTCGCCGACTCCAGACCGAAGCCGGATCGCAACAGTACGAGTTCAAGGGTCTGGCCGGAACGGGATGGAGCCAAAAGAAGGCCGGGCAACTCAACGAAGCGGCGGACACGTTCGAGAAACTCTTGGCCATGAACCCGCCGCCCGAGATGGCTGCCGAAGCGGCGCTGGCTCGTGGAAAGATCCTCGAACAATTCGATCCGCCCGATCAGGCCTTGACCATGTACGATATGGTGATCGAGAAGTACGCCGATTCCAGCCAGCGCCCCGAGGCGCTCCTGGCGGCCGCACGACTTCGCGACAAACTGCAACGCGACCAGGAAGCCGCCGCGGCCTACGAGCGTCTGGCCAACGACTACCCAACCCGCGCCAATCTCGACACCGTGCTATACGAGTGGGCGTGGGTGCTCGATGAGTTGGACCAGAAGGCCGAGTCGTCGAAACTGTTTGCACGGATTCAGCAGCAGCACCCAAAGAGCCGCTACTGGGCCGATGCCACCTACCGGCTGGCCCGCGAGGCCTTCGAGCAGAACGACTCCGAGGGCGCCAAGCAACTCGTTGCCCAAGTGCTGGCCGCGGGCGCGAAGACAGAAATCCGGGAACACGCGATAAGCCTGCAGGGCCAAATTGCCGTGGCCGGCGAGGATTGGAAACAGGTAGCCGAGTTCTTCTCCCAACTGATCCTCGAGTTTCCCGAGAGCCCCAACCGGCTGGTGGCCGAGTTCTGGATCGCGGAGGGCGCCTATCGACAACGCGATTTCGAGGAGGCCAATCGGCGATTCGAGCAACTGGCGCGGCAATCCCAAGGCCGCGAAGAGCCCTGGCTGGCCAACATCGCACTGCGTCGGGCCCAAACGGCGGCCCAACGGAAACAGTGGGATCAGGCCCTGACCATGGCAACGAAAATCGGCACGGAATATCCCGATTTCGACCAGCTCCACGAAGCCGACTACGTGATCGGGCAATGCCTCGGGGCTAAGGCCGATTTCCAGGCCGCCCGCGAGGCCTACGGGCGTGTGACCCGTTCGGCGACCGGAGCCAAGACGGAAACGGCCGCCATGGCCCAGTTGATGATTGCCGAATCGTTCTTCCACCAAAAAAACTTCGAGGCAGCCCTGCGAGAGTATCTGCAGTTGGAAATTCTGTACGCCTACCCCTACTGGCAGGCCATGGCCCTGCTGGAGGCAGGTAAATGCCACGAAAACCTGGGTGAATGGGAAGAAGCTACCCAAATCTACTCCCGATTGGTGGAAGCCTACCGCGAAACGCCCTTCGCCGAGCGAGCCAAACGACGGCTGCAAACCACGCTGAAAGAACAACCCAGCAGCGAATAGCCGCAACCTCCCCTCTCCCTTGGGGAGAGGGGCCGGGGGTGAGGGGACCAATTGGCAAAAGTCCAGTTTGACTTATCTGGCGGATCTTCGGGATACGAAAAGTATAAGAGAACGTGTGGTTTTGATGATTGTATAGATAGCGAAACTGGGGTGCCTGGGAGCTTTCCCGCCTGTTGCAGCGAACCGTCCTGCCTGCGACGCGTAAACCTGACGGGCAGTCGTTCCCGTTCTTGGAGTCGTTCAAAATGAAGAATACCGCTTGGCTGGGCCTGACCGGCGTATTGATCTGTTGCGG
>CAYYOX010000622.1:0-4434 GCA_964473065.1 uncultured Planctomycetaceae bacterium
TGGTCTTCCATAGGTCAGTCGCAGCTGTCTGCACTCGTCCGGTTCGTAGCGGGGTTTGCCCAGTTCGTAACGCACATACTCCAACCGCAACGTCTTGTCGTAGCTCTCGATCGGGAAAATCTCCCGCAAAACGCTCTCGATTCCCTGATCCAACCGTTCCGGCGAGGGGATCCCGTATTGCAGGAAATTCGCGTAGCTAGCGGTTTGGATGGTCGTTAAGTCGGGAATCGGATGGGGAGGTCGAAGGCTGCCGAAGCGACGGATTTCCGTAGGCATTAGACGTCGTTGTGCCGTGGTAGCCATAAGGTAGGTACCCTCCAAAGAGGAGTTGGGGATTGGGTCTTCGTCTACAAAGCAAAGGGGTACAAAGCAAAGGGGGCCCGGCCGCCGACACCTTGCGCCAAGGTTGCCGGGCCAGCGGAGCGTTGGTGGCGCACGTCATGCGAACCTGAATGAAAAACGGCCTCGAATTCTTCGAGATTCTCCCGGCGCACAAACCAACCCCTCACCGAGAGCGGTTTGTCGCGAGAAAAGCAATCGATTACTAGCCCAGCCTGTTTAATGAAACCGGCACTATTTAATGGAAACTGTGGCGCCGGATTCTTCCAGTTCGGTCTTGAACTTTTCGGCATCTTCCTTGGAGAGCCCTTCCTTGACTTTCGCCGGGGCCGATTCGACCAACTCCTTGGCTTCTTTCAATCCCAAGCCCGTTGACGCTCGTACGACCTTGATCACGGGAATCTTCTTTTCGCCGAAGCTTTCCAGAACTACGTCGAATTCCGTCTGCTCTTCGACCTCTCCACCGCCGTCGCCTGCCGGTCCGGGCATCATCACGGCTCCGCCGGCTGCCGGCTTGATCCCGTGTACGTCTTCCAAGTAGTCGCTAAGCTCCTTGGCCTCTTTCAGGGTTAGGCCCACAATCTTCTCACCCAAATCCTGGGCTTGCTCGGAGAATTCGCGGGTTGCTTCGTCAGTTGCCATCACAGTAACTATCCTTTCTCACCTTGGTCGGGCGGCATCGCTCACTCGAACTGATACCCGCCAACACAAATCACTCGGTTGGTTCTTAACTTGTTTCTTTCCCGAGACCACGCTCGGGCAGCACCTCACATGACGTGCCTTGGGTCTTATTCCTCGAACCTCTCCTGCTCTTCGGATCTCTCCTGGTCGGTTTCTCCGTCTCCCTCCGCCTTCTGCTCGATCTGGCTGGCCAGTGCCGAGCCCACCGAGGTCAATTGGCTGACCAGATTGGCGCCGGGGCTGAGGATTTGTCCGGCCAGCAGGCTGATCTGTTCTTCGCGGGTGGGCCATTTGCTGACTTCCGCCACCTGCTCCGACGTCAGACGTTCTCCGTCCATCACGCCGCCGCGGGCCTCGAACGCCTCATACTGATCGTCCTTCGCCAGCCGAGCAACCTCCTTGGCCAAGCTGACAATGTCTTCCGCACCCCAGCAAACGGCCGCCGTGCCGGTCAACCCCTCGAACATCGTCGCCAACGGGGTTCCCGCCGTGGCACGAGCCGCTAGGCTGTTCTTCACCACCAGCAGGTTGATATCCCGCCCGCAAAGTTCCGTTCGCAGGCGATGGTTTGCGTTAGCTTCCAGGCCGATCACGTTGACCAGCAACGCATCGCTGACACCGTCGAACTGTTGACGGAGGTGATCGGCAATCAAATCTTTAACGTACTTGCTCATGCTACAACAATGAATGTCTGGGGAATGTCAGTCTCTCTTAAGGTTCGACGGGGCGAACTTCCCGTCGGCTCATCCTTCCGTCAAGCGGATTGCACTCGAACGCTCGGGCTCATCGTCGCACTGACGGCGATTCCCTTCACATACTGTCCTTTAACGGCCATCGGCTTCAGAGAAACCACGAAATTGATAAACGCTTGGATATTGTCGACAAGTTTCGGGGCATCGAAGCTGAGTTTCCCGACCACGGCGTGGACGTTTCCGCCGCTGTCGTTACGGAACTCGACTTTGCCCGCCTTGTACTCTTTAATGACCTTTCCGACGTCCGGCGTGACGGTTCCCGCTCGCGGCGAAGGCATCAGCCCTCGGGGACCGAGGACCCGACCCAACGGGCCGACAACCCCCATCATATCCGGAGCGGCAATGCACACGTCGAAATCGGTCCACCCTCCCTTGATTCGCTCGGCCAGTTCCGGACCGCCAACTTCATCGGCGCCCGCTTCCTGCGCCTCTTCGACTTTATCGCCCTTGGCAAACACGATCACTCGAAGCGATCGCCCGATGCCGTGGGGTAACACGATCGAACTGCGCACGATCTGGTCCGCCTGCTTCGAATCGACTCCCAGCCGCATGGCGATTTCCACCGACTGATCGAACTTCGTCGAGTTGAACTTCTTCAGAACCTCGACGGCCTCTGCCAACGGCAAAGGATTCTTGTCCGGGGCCTTTTCGTTATCGGCCTTAAAACGCTTGGATTGCTTAACCATCGTAAACTATCAGTTCTGTTTCTGTGGAATCTCTAATTCTCTACTTCCAGCCCCATGCTTCGAGCGGTTCCCTTGATCAAGTTCCGGGCGTGCTCGATGTCGCGAGCGTTCAGATCGGCCATCTTCGTTTTCACGATGTCGTCGATCTGAGCAATCGTCACCGTGCCGACCTTCTCCTTGTTGGGGACCCCCGAACCCTTGGCAATCCCGGCCGCCTGTTTCAGCAGCGCGGCAGCCGGAGGGCTCTTGATCGTAAAATCGAAGCTTCGGTCGTTGTACACCCGAACCACCACCGGGATCGGTATCCCGCCGGCGTCCTTCGTCCGATCGTTGAACTGTTGAACGAACTGTCCCAGGTTGATCCCGAAACGTCCCAACGAGGTGCCAACCGGCGGCGCCGGAGTGGCCTGACCGCCGGGAACCTGAAACTTCACTTCGCCTTGTAATTGCTTTGCCATCTGTCGACTACACCGTCTCGATTTGCCAGTATTCCAATTCGACGGGCGTGCTTCGCCCGAAGATGTTAATCATCACGGTCACGCGACCGTTCGTCTCGTCGATCGCTTCCACGCCGCCCTCGAAGTTCTCGAAGGTGCCGTCGTTGATTTTGACCTGGTCGCCCTTGGAAAACCCAATCTTGACTTTCGGGGCCTTTTCGCTCTTCTCTTCCTGCTTGACCAAGATCCGAGATACTTCGTGCGGCAGCATGGGCGTCGGATGCCCGGCCGCTCCCGTAAAGTCTCCAATCCCGGGTGTCTCGCGGGTCAGGAACCAGGTGTCGTCGTTGATTTCCATCTGGACAACGAGATAACCCGGGTAAAGCTTCCGCTTGACGATTCGTTTCTTTCCGGCCTTCAGTTCGGTTACGGTCTCCGTGGGAACAATCACATCGCCGAAAAACTTCTCCAGCCCGGCGATCGCTATCCGACGCATCAAGCCATCGCGAATCGAGTTTTCCCGATTGCTTTGAACCTTCAGGATGTACCACTCCATTTCCGTCGATTTCGCCTCGTTGTCTGACGCCTCGTCGTCTGACGCCTCGTCGCTTGATGCCTCTTCGACCGGAGCCGGTGAAGGCTCAACTGAAGGCTCAACTGAAGGCTCAACTGCCGACTCTTCGGCCGGAACCTCAGTAATCTTCTCGCCAGCGACTGTTTCTTCGGCGACTGTTTCTTCGGCGACTGGTTCTTCGGCGACTGGTTCTTCGGCGACTGGTTGCTCATCCGGCTCGCGCGTCGGTTGCGTGGGGGCAACTTCTTCTGCCGCCACGGTCTCAGGTTCGGCTGCCGGTTCCGGCAAACCTTCCGGCAAACCTTCCGGCGCACCCGTCTCGGCGTCCGGAGCCTGCGGGGCTTGCTCCGAGACGTTCGGGTCGGAGGCGCCCTGGGGCAACTCTTCCGGCCGATCGGCTGCACTATCTGGTTGGTCGGTCACGGTGGATTCCCAATCCCGATTGATCGTTTTTCTAAGCGAACGGATTCGCTGCAAGGCACGAACTTTCCCGTGCCATCGGTCGCTACTAAATACCCAACAACGTAAAGAAGATCTTCCAGAGCCAATCGAACACGAACAAGATCAGCGCCAAGCTGAAGATCGTAAACAGCACGACCAACGAGGCACGAACCAACTCACCTCGCGTCGGCCACGAAACCTTATTGACTTCCGCTTCCACGGCGATCAAAAAATCGGCTACGCCGGGCACGTTGACCGTGCGGTACGGAATCCATAGCCCCACGGCCAGCAACACGCCGGGCAGCCAGAACTCGATCCCCGGCATATCCTTCGCCACCGCCCACGTCCCGAGCGTTAAACTCAGTCGCCACAACCCCAGCGCAACGATGATCGCGAAGGCGGCGAATGTCACCTGCCGGGTGATTCGGCCCTGACTTCGCTTGTAGATGCCCGTATGGACCAGTTCCTGGAAAAACGTGTTCACCGGAAGGGTTTCTCTTTCTCAGTATATGTTGGTTGTGTAT
>CAYYOX010000623.1:0-4423 GCA_964473065.1 uncultured Planctomycetaceae bacterium
AAGCCGCGACCGTTGGTCGCGCCCCCATATAAAGCCGCGACCGTTGGTCGCGCCCCCATATAAAGCCGCGACCGTTGGTCGCGCCCAACCGCAATGAAAACACGACGTTAAACAGTATCCCGGCGCGACCACCGGTCGCGGCTTTATAACAGGATGAAATGACATGATGACGCCCCGAGAGCGTGTTCGGACCGCTTTGGCTCACGAGGAGCCGGATTTTACGCCCTGCGATTACTTCTCGACGCCGGAGATCCACCTGGCGCTGTTGAAACACTTTGGTTTGTCGGCCGAGGATGACGATGTTGTGACCACCGGCGGTAATTCCCTGACGACA
Source organism: uncultured Planctomycetaceae bacterium (assembly GCA_964473065.1). Taxonomy (GTDB): domain Bacteria; phylum Planctomycetota; class Planctomycetia; order Pirellulales; family Thermoguttaceae; genus CAYYOX01. Next base: position 335 of record CAYYOX010000623.1, read on the forward strand.
GGGCGAAATGCGCTAACGGAACGACTCGGCACCGACATCCGCTATGTCAACGCGCCGTACACGGGCCCGCCGCTGCCGACATTCGACGACGGGTCGACGATCGACATCTGGGGAATCCGCCGGATCAAGATGCCCAACGAGTATGGCGAATACGCCGAGGCGGTCAACACGCCCTATGCCGCGTGGACGACCGTCGAGCAGGCCGAAGGGTTCGATTGGCCCGACCCCGACTGGTTCGATTACGAGGCCATGCCGGGAATCTGCGAGCCACTCGGCGATACGGCCATTGCGGCCGGTGCGTTCAACATACAGGATTTTATCAACGCGGTGGCGTACGGGCGGGGTGTGGAACAGGTGCTGGTGGATATCGCCTTGGAAGACCCGGTCTACCTCTACATTGTCGAGCGACGGCATCAGTTCTTCATGCGTCATATCGAGCGGATTCTCGACGCCGCCGCCGGTCGGATCGATCTGGTCCTCTGCGGCGACGACTTCGGCAGCCAACGCGGGCTGCTGATCTCGCCGGAAAAGTTCGACCGGATCTTTGCACCCAAGAAGAAGGAACTGTTCGATCTGGTTCACGCTTTCGGCGCCAAGGTAACGCACCACTGCTGCGGCTCGAGTCGCGATTTGATCCCGCGGTTTATCGAGTGCGGCATGGACTCGCTGCAAACCATCCAGGCTCGCGCGGCGGGCATGGACCCTTACGAATTGAAGAAAGCATTCCGCGGCCAGCTCACGTTGCACGGGGCGGTCGACGTGCAAGGTTGGCTGCAGGCGGCCACGCCCGAGGAAATCGAGCAGGAAGTCAATCACCTGATGGACGAAGTCGGCGCCGGCGGCGGGTTCATCATCGCGCCAAGCCACCAGATCCAACCCGACACGCCGCTGGAAAATGTGCTCGCCTTTTACCGAACCGTCGCCCGACGTCGCGGAGTTTCCTTGGACTGAATAGCCTTGCTAGGAAACGGGCAACTGCCTTTCCCGCGGTGTTCCTGGAAAGAGCGTGACCGACTCGATTCCCTTCACCTGCCGTGCGACGTCGCAGAGGACGTCTACCATTTGTCTGACCAGGGGTTTTTCATCCGCGGGACGTTTTCCGGCGTAGTCTTCGCAGACGGCCGCGATGACCAGCGAAAGCGTATCACGCTCGCGCAAATAGACGGTTACCCCGACAAGCCGCTCGAGTCCGTCGGTCTGCTCCAGCGCGTAGAGCGTCTGCGGTCGGGGCGTCGACTCCAACGCGATCCGCAGACGGTCGTGGGACTCTTCGACATGCGCCATGCCGTAGCGCCCAATCAGCAACGGGAGATCCGTTTCAGCCTTGTCCTGGTTCTGATTGAAGAACAGGAGCCTTTCAAGCTCCTCGCGGTAGCTTGCACTCAGGATCGAACTGAAAACGATCGTCGTCATGGTCTATCGACTCAGCAGCGGTTCCACACGTCGGGCCTGTGCCCGCGATGCTCCAACATCACCTATTATAGTCGCTGCCGGCGGCGTGTCAAAAGGTTGCAAGTTGTGAGTAACGAAGCCCAGGAGTTGCAACCCCTGGGCTTGGGACCCCATTACTCATAACTCCCCGGTTGATTTCTCCGGCCAAAGGCTGTAGGCTGGGTCCTCGTTCGTCGAACCCATGCTACGATAGCGACCAAGGAGCCCGCCGATGACCGTTGATTTTCACAGCCTGCCGATTCCCCAGATCGAGGCGAGGATCGCCCGTTTCAAGCAGCGAGTCAGCGACGCCCAAAAGGCCCACCCGCCGACGAAGGATTGGGTCCGCCGGCGGCTTCGCGGCCAGCAGAGCGGGCCGTGTCCGGTTCGCATCAATCGGCTGTCTTTGGATATCATTGTGCGTTATGGCGACGACCTGACCGACTTGTTCTGCGAGTTTCCGGACGACGTGCTCTGCATCTATCCCTATGAGTTTGCCGTCGGATATCAACCGGCCGACAAGGCGGATCGGATCAATCCGGTGGAGGTCATGATGCGCGACGCCCGATGGAACGACGAATGGGGAGTCGGCTGGGGACACGCCCGCGGCGGCGTGGGCGCCCGGCCGGTCGAGTATCCGCTGAAGGATTGGTCGCAGTTGGACGACTACTTGGCCCAAGTTCCCGACGGCCGCGCGCCCGGTCGGTTGGATGCGGCCGCGAAGGTGCTCGACACGCACGGCCACGACACCTACTGCCTGGGCGTGCTGGTGCTGAGTCTGTTCGAAAGACTGCACACGCTGCGGAGCATGGAAAACCTGTTCCTCGATTTTCACGATCACGAGACTGAAGTGCAGCGACTGCTCGATGCAGTGGAGCATCACTTTCTCGAGACTGTACGCTACTGGGCCGAGTTGGGGGCCGACGGCGTCTACATGACTGACGACTGGGGTAGCCAATTGGCGTTGCTGATCTCGCCCGCGATGTGGCGCCATTATTTCAAGCCGCGCTACGCCCGAATCTGCGACGAGATGCACCGGCTGGGGATGGACGTGTTCTTCCACAGTTGCGGCAACATCACGCAGATTGTCGAAGACCTGATCGAGGTCGGCGTCGATATCATCGACCCCTTGCAGCCGCTGGCCATGGACGTCGACGAGATGGCTCGGCAGTTCGGCGGTCGGGTCGCCTTTTCCGGGGCGGTCGACGACCAGGAGCTACTCTGCCGCGGCACTCCGCAGCAAGTCAAAGACACGGTCCGCCGCTTGATCGACACCTTGGGCACGCCCTTCGGCGGCCGCTACCTAATCGCCCCGGCCAACGTCATGGTCCCCGACATCCCTTTGGCCAACGTCCAAGCCCTGTTCGAAGCGGCTCACGACCAGTAGGAGTATGTAGGGTGGGTCGAGGCACGAAGACCCACGCGGCAAAATGACGAAGCACGAATGACGAATGACGAATGACGAAACGGAGAAACATGTTGACGTGTTATGGGGAATAGCTCTCGGAGATCCGTTAGATGAAGGAAGAGATTGTCAAGGGAAGAGGGCGTTGGGCATCTTTCGCCGGCGTGCTCGGATTCGTCGTGTCGCTGGTGCTGTTGCGAATTCTGGAGACGACCCACGAGCCACAAGACGTTGCCGCATGGGACAATCGGCTGATCGCGAAAGTCATGCTCTGCGTCACCCTGGCCGCCATCTCCTCGATCGCATCGTTTGTCCTGGCGGCACGCAACATCGCGCACGGCGATTGGCTGCCCTGGACATGGTTGGCGGCCTTGGTGCTTGGATGGTACGCGTTTGTCAGTTTGTGGCTGCTCCCCTTGTTACGCACATCGTTATAGACTACCGGTAGCGGCGCAGGGGGTCTTTGCTGGTCGACCCACTCTACATAATATTCCCAAGGCCGTGCGATGCTCGCGTTTGCCCGGCCGCGATTTTTCGCATACCCCAAGCACTGAAACCACCGTCCCTCTTCCGCGTCGGTTTTGTTGCGGCTTGGAAACACTTCTTGCTAAAGCGCGCAAACCGATTGACGTTGCCGCACCTTCTGCTAGATTGCAGAAAGTGTGCGGGTTGCGCAGCTTGGCGAAGTTGGCGGATTATCTGAAGGTTCCGTTCGGGAATTCGGATTCGCTTACGCCAGTCGCGGTTGGCCCTGCATTTCGGAATGTGCGCATCTCTTTGGCCGCGAACGGTCATTTCGGTTTTACTTTTCGCGGCGTTCTCTGAACTTGACCGGGTATCCGGCATTTCACGGCGGTGTGGTTTCAGAATCTTTTCGGACCTTGAGGTCCGTCTTTCTTTACTTTTTTTAGGGCAGACGCTCACGCTCGCCAGGGGCGCTTGCGATTGTCGAGCTTGACGAGGACCTCTTTGGCGAGCTTCACATCGTAGGCGAGTTGAAAGTCGAACATGCCGGCCACCACGAAATCAGCCCCGTTGCGGAAGGCATGAGAGAAGCCGACCCGCGGATGAATGGCGCCGGCGGCCATCACCTTGAATGCGAACCAGGGCTTCTCGACCGTTTCCATGAAGGCGGCCGTTTTCTCCGGGTCGAGGCACCACATGTTGTCGTGGTAGCCGTCGTGATCGGTGCTTTGCCCCTTGTACCAGCACCATTGCTCGCGGTTTTCCTCGGGCGTGGCCGACAAGTAGCG
>CAYYOX010000624.1:0-3098 GCA_964473065.1 uncultured Planctomycetaceae bacterium
TCCACCACGCGCAAGCTCATCCGGTCGGCATAGGTGACCTCGCGCAATTCCTCGGTCAGACGGAGCTCGTACATCCCCTCTTGGGGCGCCAGTTGATGGGCCTCGATCTTGGTCAGCTCGGTGCAGTCGGGCGGATGGTACACGCCCGGGGCCATCGGAACTCCCAGAGGTCCGATGCCGAGAATCTCGTTGACCAGTTCGAATCGGGTCCCGTTGTGGGCCCAAAGAAACGTGCACGAGGCCGAGACTTTGACCTGTTCGCGAATCTTCAAGTCGCAGTTGACCGGCGGCCGGATCATGTTCTGGGCGATTCCGTTGGGCCAGATGATCCGCACTACGTCGAGGCGGTCGAGATCTCCTAGCCCGAAATGGACGGGACCGTCGCGGACCGTTTGCTTCTGGTAATAGCCCGGTGCGGCAATCTCAACAGTCGCCCCGTAGCCGCTGCGGTTTTCTCTCTCGCCCGCCGGACGCACGTCGATCCACTGGTTTCCGGCTCGGCTGTCATTTCGCAGCAGCCGAAGTTGGTGACCGCGGGGGAGCAGTAGAATGTCCTGGTCTCCGTCTGCGTCGAGGTCGCCGGTGGCTACGTCGGCAATTCGGTCCCAGTCGCCGGGAAGTCCGGATACGGACGACACATCGCGAAATTGTCCCGGTCCGGCGCCGGCCAGCAGCCACATCGACCGACCCTCTCGATCGACCAGCAACAAGTCGAGCCAACCGTCGTTGTCGTAGTCGAAAACCTCGATCTGCCCCACGCCGGCGATAGCCAGACCGTCGGCCAAGGCGACGGGCGTTCCTTGGAAATCGGCCTTTCCGCGATTCGTGTATAAATACAATTCGCGGCCGACGGCGACCAGCAAGTCCGGGTTTCCGTCGCGATCGAAATCTCCTTCGGCGGCCGCCACGGCGCCACTGGGGATCGGCGGCGAGAAGCTTCCCCCCGGGGCGAGCTTCCCGAGTCGCGCGTTGAGGAACAAGAGGCTCGGGCCGTCCGCATTGCAGACGAACAGATCGATGTCGTAGTCCCGATCGAAATCGGCGAACAACACGGCGCGGCTCTGTGAGAAGTCTACCAGAAGTCCGGCCTCGTCGGTCTGATCGAGGAACGTCCCGTTCCCATTGTTGCGCAGCAAGGTATTCACCTGGCCGGGGAAGTCGTCGGGCAGCGTAAACTGCTCGGCGGCCGGCGGTTCGGACAGTTCGACGTCATTGATCACCAGGATATCTAGATCATGATCGTGGTCGTAGTCGCAGAAGACGGCCTGGCGTCCGAACTGCGGTTCGTCGACGCGTGCCTCTTTCGAGACATCCGCGAAGGTTCCGTCGCCCTGATTGTGATACAGCACGTTGGGCCCGTAATTGACCACATAGAGGTCGTTGTGTCCGTCGTTGTCGTAATCCCCAAACACGGCATTCATGCCCATGCGTTGGTCCCCGACTCCGGCCTCGGCCGTGACCTCGTCGAACCGGCCGTCACCCTGGTTGCGGTAAAGCCGATTGCCCGAAGAGTTCGGATCGAGGGCACAATTGACCAGATAGACATCCAGGTCCCCGTCGCCATCGTAATCGCCTAAGGTGATCGCTCCGCCCACCGTGGGCAAGTATCGATCGCGGGCGTACTGCTCGGAGTAGTCGGCTGCCTTGATCTGTTCGGGCAAGGGGGCATCGGCCGTTGGCGTTGGGGCGGTTTCCAAGCCGGCGGCCGCGGTCACGTCGGTGAAACGAACTGGCGCTGCGGTCCTTGCGGGCCGATCTTCTATCAGCCTCGGCGACGGCATGAGGTAGGAGTACTTGCTGCGTTCGAGCGCCTCGGGCGTCTTTTCCGAGGGATCGAGCGAGTCTTTCAGGCGGTTGAAGCTTTTCGCGTGCCGCTTGGCCTCTTCGATGTTCCTAGCCCGGCGGGATAAGAGCATCAACTGGTAGTGCGCACTGGGATGGTCGGGATTGGCCCGCGCGGCCGCTTCGAAGGCCGGCTTGGCTTCGTCATACTGCTTCACGAGCTTGTGGCAAATGCCCAGATTGTAATGGGCGCCCCAACACTGCGGATCCTGCGCCACGACGTGCTTGAGGCTTTCGATGGCCAGATCGAACTTATCTTGGCGCTTATAGATGATTCCTCGCAGGTAGTGTGCCGCCAGCAGTCCGTCGCCCAGTTCCTCGGCTTCTTCGAGTCGGCCAAGTGCGTCGGGGTATTTTGCGGCGCGGATCAGCACCAGGGCCAAGTTGAACCGGTCGCCCATCTTCATCAACGCTGGCGAGTCGGGATCCAGCTCGATGCAGCGGCGAAACTCGTCGGCCGCCGAGTTGTAGTCGCCGTTCTCGTAATAGGCCGTCCCCAGCAGACGCCGGGTGTCCAACTCGCGCGCCACGTCCTCTTGGAATTGCTCAGCCGGGACAACGGTCCCTAGGAACATCCAGACGAGCAAGCCGACGACTATCCTGGCGCTCAGTGCTGACCTCCCCAGTGCTGACCTCCCTGCCCGGCGGGGCCGCTTCATTGGTCGTCCTCCGTGTCGACCCAAACGTGCGAGAGATCCGTGTCGACGGGGTCTTCCAGACCGCGCCGCTTCCGGACGAATTGGATCAACTCCTCGGGCGAGTCTTGCATCACCTGGAGTCGCTCTTTCAACTGCGCGCAGTTCGGGTATTCCTGCAGCCCGGACTGCCATGCTTCGCGGGCCTTGGTCAACTTCTCCTCCTGGGCGGCGGTGCTGTTTTTCACGTAGGAGTCACCCAGGGCAACATACGCCAGGGCAAAGTAATCCTGCTGCCGCTCAGGCGGGAAGGTCTTCTGCATGGCGATCAGTTCGCTGAAATCGTCGATCGCCAGCGGAGCGTGTTGCAACATCCGCGGCCAGTGGAGGTGATTCATGCCGCGAATGAACTTCGCCGTCCAACAGCCGGGATCATCCAGCAACATCGCGTCCAGCACCTTCAAGGACTTGTTCGAGAGAATTCCCTGGTGCACGATTCCCAACTTAGGATATGGCATCTTGTCCACGTAGGCCAGGGCCTGATTCAATCGAGCCATCGTCGATTCGGGATGCTCCTGCGCGAGTTCCTCGAAGAAGCGGATCGATCGATCGTAGTAGACG
>CAYYOX010000624.1:3108-4423 GCA_964473065.1 uncultured Planctomycetaceae bacterium
GGATGAGGGCGCGGTAGGTGTTGGCGTAGATCATCCGGTCGGGAGCGAGCTGGATGGCCCTTTCCAGTTCGTTCAGCGCCGGGCCCTGCCGCCCTTGCTTGTCGAGCAATATGGCGAATTCGTATCGGGTTTGAGGATCCTCAGGACTCTTTTGGACGGCCGTTTTGAACTTCAAATACTCCTTCTTGAACTTCGCCACTTTTTCCCAAGGAAGCGACTCTTCGTCGCCGGAGTCGGCCGTGGATTGCGTATCGCCCGGCTCGGCCCGTTTCTCCCGAATGGCCGCCTCACGCTGGGCTGCTTTCCACCGCTTACGTTCTACGAGGTACTTTGCCGGGGTCTGCTCGGTGATTTTGAGGATCTGGTTCGGCTTGACATCGGTCAACTGCTGGACATAGCCGTTGGGCCAGCGGACTTCGACCCGCTCGATCGTTTCGCATTGCCCCAGGCCGAAATGCAGCCGGTAGGGGCATTGGCTATGGTCGCCGTTTCCGCCGTTGATCTCGCCGATTTGGGACCGCCCGTCGGTAACCACGGTAACGCGGGCGCCGATGGCGAAATGATTGCAGGTCGTGCCGAGCAGATCGATTTGCAGCCAGTTGTTGTGGTTGCCAATGTCGTTGCGATAGAGCACGCCGTCCTGACCCTGGTTGGAGATATAGACGTCGAGATCGCCGTCGCCGTCGAAGTCAGCAATGGCCAACCCGCGGCCGTCGCCGATGTCGGCCAGCCCCAGCTCGGCGGCCACTTCCGTAAAAGCCTCGCTCCCTTCGTTGCGCCACACGCGCGACGGCTCGTACCCGGCAAAGCTGGCGTTGCCCATTAGGGGCCAATTATTGGCGTCGACGGGGTCGAACCCGGGCTTGGTCACCGTATTGGCCAGATCGCGAAAGTACTCCGTATCCGGGTTGGCTGAGATGTACCCGTTAGCGACCATCAGATCCAGGTCGCCGTCGTTGTCGTAGTCGAAAAACCTTCCGGCCCAGCACCAACCGGCATCGTAGACATCGGCCTCGAACGAGATGTCGCTGAACGTACCGTCGCCCATGTTGCGATAGAGCTGGTTGCCTTCCTGGACGTAGTCTTTGGTCCAGATGTTGGTGATGTAGAGATCGAGCCAGCCGTCGTCGTTGAGATCGACCAGTGCGGCGTTGATGGCATGGAGTTCGTTCAGTTCCGGAATCTCGATGGGTTGCCGAATCCACGTGCTGCCCTGGTGATTGGCGTAGAGAGCGACTCCGCCCTCCGTAGCCAGGACGAGGTCGACCCAGCCGTCGTTGTGCACATCGCCGCTGGCGATGCCGCGGAATCGGCT
>CAYYOX010000625.1:0-4418 GCA_964473065.1 uncultured Planctomycetaceae bacterium
TAAGCACCATTGGGCGTTAGTCTCCGGGCCGTTTGTTCACAGCGAGGTGGTTGCTGCTGAGACAACATACAGATGACCGTTTTCAAGGCGCCAGCGCCCTTCGTTGCTCAGGGCGTACTACCCGCCGCCACAGTCACGCATTCGGCTTCGTTTTTTGCCAGCCGTGTCTGGCACAAGCTAATTAACTAGGCCGGCAATGTCAAAAACTGGTTGAAAAAACCGGTGCGAATGAGCCAATTATCGGGGTTTTCTTGATTTTCTTGAAAGAAACGGTTGCGGGGTGCTTGTGTTTTTTGGAATTTGTGATAGATTAGTGGTCAAAACGTGTGTTCCATAATAATCTCATCGTGATGACACGTTCCTGGCAGAATGTTGGAAGGCTCGGCTTCGCCGGTCCTTGATGTATTCGTTGATGGCGTCAGATTCTTAGGTCTAGGTGGCTCGCACGAGTAACCTTTGCAGACTCGGCAGCGGGCAGTTTTTGAGCGAGTCTTCGGTTCTTTGACCATTTTATGTATCCGGGCACCCTTTTTAAGCAGAGGAATGTTGACATGAGAATGACGATCTCGCGTATGGTAGTGGCAGCCTGCATGTTGCTGTTTTGCGGTGGAACGGCCCGTGCGGACATCCTGTTGTATGAAGGCTTTTCCGACGGCGTGAACGACGCAGTCCTGACCGGCTATTCCGGCGGGACGGCATTCGGGGTGACCGGCGCCTGGGACGTGACCGGTACTGGCGCGGATACTATCGTTACGATCAATCGCAATTACGGGCAATCTCCCTTTCCGGCGAACGTTGCGTTTGTCCCGTCGGAAAACGGGGGGAACAACCAATGGGCCGAGAAGGCCAGTTGGCTGGGAGCTTGGGCGCCCGGCGAAGTAACCCGCAGTATGGAAACGGCACTCGACTTCGGCCAGGACGGCGATCTGTACATGAGCTTCCTGACCCGAGTCCATGGGGCGGACAATCAGATGATGGTCGGCCTGGCCAACGACAGCAACATTCTTACGGTGGGGGAGAATTATTATTTAGGAATTACGGACTTCGGTTTCAGCTACGGCGTCGATCCCCCCAGCTCCGCCTCGTTCGATTCGGGCATCGAAGCACTGAGCAACGAAACCTATTTTGTAGTGGCCCATTTCCAGACCAGCGCTGCGGGCAACGACGTGGTTTCCTACAAGGCCTACCAGAGCACGCTCGACGCGGTGCACGTCGGCCCGGACCAACTCTCGGGAGTCGGCATAGGGGCCGATCAGTGGACCGTGCAGCAGACGATCACCAGCAGTGACGTATTCGACCGTTTGTTCGCCCGCTTGGACGGGCCCGGTTATTCCAACTTCGACGAGGTCCGCGTAGGCACCGACTGGTTCGACGTAACCGGCGTGGCCGAGGTCTTGGATTTTACTTGGACTGCCGGCGCATCCGGTAGTTGGGATTCTCTGACCGGCTGGAACAGCGGTTCCGGGGAGACGCCCGACAGGTTCAGCAACGTGATCATCAGCGACTATATGGTTACGGCCGACAGCGGCGCCCAGGCGTGGGCCCTGACGGTCAGTAATGTCGGAGGCGGGATCACGATCGGTTCCGGCCAGAACCTTGCCGCCACCACCGAGGTGAACTTCGGCGTCGGCACCACGCTCCACTTCCTGAGCAACGCCACGCTGACCGTGGGTACTCCGGATACGGGCATCGGCGGCTCGATTGATGCCGTGACCACCGACGGGGACGCCACTTTCAACATCTTCCACGGCAACGTGAACGTCTCGAACTTCACTGGGGCGCCAACTCCCAGCACGCTGACCAAGGACGGAGCGGGAACGGTTTTGCTGGACAATTCGTCCGGCGGGATCGTGCCCGATGCGACCGGCTACAAGGTCGTCACGGGTGTTCTGGAGTTGAAGGAATCGGGGACCGTCACCGGCGCCACCTCGGTGGAGTTGGCCGGCGGTACGTTCCGGGTAACGCCCAATGTAACAACCATGACCTTCTCCGACTTGGACCCCGGACTGCCCCTCGACCAGCAGAATGCGATGCCGTTGGATTATTCAACCGACCTGCCGGCCGGGATCACGGCTACCTGGAGCGGCATTCCGGAGGATTGGTGGTGGAAGAGCGCCTGGGGGCCGAACGATCATACCGCGGGCTCTGACGACCGGATGAGCATCTTCGGTCAAAACACCGGGTCGGTCACATTCTCGGCGCCCTTGAGCGTGCCGCTGATCTGGATGAACAGAACCAGTTGGGGCGATGTCGGCGACTGGACCGTCACCGGAAGTCTTGGCGGCGTTGACCAGTGGTCCAACTCGGTTGCGGGCATGGACGTATGGACTGCCGTGACCGCCGGCGCGGGGACAATGGTCGACAAACTGGCCTTTACCGGAGGACTTTGGAACCACCTCGACGACATCACGTTTGCCGCGGCGCTGGGAGACGAGACCTTTGACCGCTCCGCTGTCAGTATTAACGTAACCGCGAGTTCCACACTCGATCTTCGCGCTCCGGGGTCCGTAAACGTCGGGCCCGTGGTCATGACGAACGGGACGTTGACCACCGCCGGCGCATTTGGCGGGATTGTCTTCGGACAGGGAACGACCATCCACGCCGACGCCACGGACGTCGGTTTCGACATGCAGGTACCGACCGATCCGGGCACGATTACCAACGAGTCCGGGCAACCGGTGCTGACGATCTCCAAGGACGGGCCGGAAACCTGGGCGCTGAAGGCGGCCCCGATCGGCACGGCCGGCACGAGCAACGTCACCTGGCAGGTGATCGGCGGCGTGTTGCAGGTCGACGACGGAACACCTTTGGGCGACCGTCCGGTGACACTCGCCGGCGGCCATCTCTTGATTGGCCCCACCGACCGGGCCGCGATCAGCGTGAATCTTCGCGAGGGCGACGCGGCCACGCGGTTAGAGCAACAGCTTGGCCCGGACGACGTGGCCGGTCTGACGCCTTATGATGCCGGCAATTGGAACGATCTCTATATGACCCTAACGCAGCCGCTTGCTCTGGTCGACGATTCAGGGGCCCTCGGCGCTGCCAGTCTGACTTTTGCCGCAAGCAACGCTTGGGGCGATGCGGACGCCAACACGGGCATCCCGAACGGCGCGCTCGCCCGAGGCGGCTTCGACGACGGAGAGACCAGCCCAGGGATCGGCATCGATATTCAGGTCACGGGCGTCCCCTACGACGCGTACGACGTGGTGTTGTATCTATCGAGCGATCACTATGGCGCCCAGTACGGCACTTTTTCGGCCAACGGCCTGACCCGAACGGGCGGCAACCCGATCGCCAGCTTCAATTCGCTGGGCGGTTGGGTGCAGGAAAACAACGTCTTGCTCTTCCCCTCGCTGACCGGCTCGACCTTGGATCTGGAGGGGCCGGCAAGGGACGGTTCGATCCGTGGAAGCATCGCCGGGTTCCAGATTGTCGAAGCGTCACTGACCGCGCTCAATTTCAGCAACACCGACATCACCGTGACCAACGATTCGCAGCTTAGCGTGACCGTCGGAGCCCTGACCAACTTCGGCTCTCTAACCTTCAACAATGGCGTCCTGACAACCGCGGGCTTCAGCAGCCTGGCATTCAGCGGGACCACCGTGGAGGCCGACCCGGCTTTGGGGCCGGGAGTGGTCGTGGGCGTCGACCTGACCTCCACAGTGGATCTCGGCGAGATCCAGGTGGTCGGCTCCGATCCGGTCACTTTCGTCAAGAGAGGCCCGGCCGACTTGGTACTGACCGCGGCGAACGTGCCGCTAGGCGGTATCCCGAGCAACCTGACCTTCGAGGTACAGGAAGGCAAACTGATCGGCGTGCACGGGTCCAACCCGTTCGATCAGGCGACCTTGGGGATCGGCGGCGGTGAGCTGGTGCTCGCCGGCGCCGCTTCAGATGTGCCGGTAACCTTCGGCAATCCGGTCAACGTGGCCTCGGGCGGCACGATCACCGCAGGACCCGGCAATACGGGCACCACCGGCGTGGCTGTCACGCTCGGCGGTGTCAATGGCGTGGCCCTGAACGGCAACACGCTGACGTTGGGCTCCGCCGATGCCGACGGCTATACGCTCGGCGTGGCCGGAATGGTCGACGGCGCCACCGGTGGTATCCTCGTGCAAGCCGGCGACGTAACGCTTTCCGGTAACGCCAATAACATTGGCGCCGTCAGCGTAGAGGGTGGCAGTGCGACGTTCTCCGGCGACGACAACGTGCTGGGCACGGTCAACGCCACGGGCGGCAGCTTGAGTCTCTCCGGGGCCAACGGCCAGGCCAACGACATCACCGTCGACGGCGGCTTGGCCGACGTTAGCCCCAACCGGCTGACCGTCAACAATAGCCTCACCCTCGGCGCGATGAACCTGAGTATCAACCCGGAAAACACCTTCCAGGTAATCAATGCCCAAGGTTCGGCCGATCTG
>CAYYOX010000626.1:0-4410 GCA_964473065.1 uncultured Planctomycetaceae bacterium
TCACAGACGAGTTCGCCAACCGCCAGATCGCGAGCATAGAAGCCCTTGTGATTCAATAAGAGCCAGCGAAGAAGTGACAAGGGATAGGAATTCTGTTCTTGAGCAGCAGAACTGAGTCTACCAGGAGCGACTGAATTGGTCCGGCGACTCTTGTACTGAACAGGAGTTGCCAGTTTTGTGGGCGAAACGGCTTGTTTTCCGTTGGCGTTAGACCATCGAGAGCGTCCAGAAGCTTTGATCTGTGACAATTTAGCGGGAAGCAGAATCAGGTTTCACGAGATGCGCGCACCGGCAGCGCCGTGACGTTCAGGTCGGCAGTTACGCTGCTCGTTTGAGCGTCACGATAGGCAGATACTTTCGACCGGCGTGGAAGTCGACTTCCATTTCGAGTTGTACACCCGGCTGGCCTTTGACGAGCGTTTGTGGCTTCCCGCAGGGGGACGGCCTGGGCCAATAGGGGCGCGGTTCGAAGCGAGGCTGTCGATTCGCCGGTCGGCGATGGTGATAGACCTCGTCGGGTGTTCGACCGCCGAGCCAGGCGTGAGGTCGATGCAGGTTGTACCATTCGACGAAGAACTGCAACTCACGGCGGAAGGCTTCGCGTTGAAGCGGCACCAAGAGAAATCGAGTGCACTGATCCTTCAAAGTTCGAATGAATCGCTCCACTACGGCAATGCTGGCCGAGCGACTGTGTCAGAAACTCGTGCGACATGAGATACGCCGTAAAACGACCGAGATTCTCGGGACTCCCTGGTTGCGTCGAAACAAGGTGATTCCGAGCAATGTGGAACAGGTGAAGGGCGCCGCCCAACTCGATGCCACTGTCGGCCACATCCTGGCGGTGCTGGAGGATGGGTTGCTGCATGGCGGTGATTCCGCCAACTGACATTCGCCGCCACCGGCAGTCATAATCTGGCCAGTGTCTCTGCCTACTTGCCTTTTTCCGACCCGCGCGGAAAATCGCTATTTCCGTGCCGCTTCGGCCGCGTCGCGGGTCGCGCGGGCTCGGTCAACGCGGACTTGTTGCTCGGCGATTTGTTTGTCGATCGCGGCCAGGTCGCGATCAAACTGTTCGGTCAGCTCGGCCTGCTTTTGGATCTCTTCTTCGGTCGGCTCGGCGGCGGAACTGACTGACTCAAGGAGCCGGGACGAGAGGTCTTGCGCTTTCTCGGCATGCTCGACCGCGCGATCGAGCAGTTCGTTGGGATCGGTCACTCCGTCCAGATTCAACTGCTTGCTCACCTCTTTGGCCGACGACAGGGTTGCGTCGAGCGCTTTGGCAACGTCTTCGGTCGACGGCCTAAGAGCCACCTCGTGTTTTGCGATCCGCTCCTCACGTTTCCGCTCCAGGCGGTCAAGCGATTGGAGTTCGGCGTTGTAGATCGTCACCAGATCGGCGTACGAGGGACCGCTTTCTTCGGGAGCCGGTTCGCTACATCCGATCAGACACACAAAAACCGAAACGGCAAAGACCGACAGAAGGGCCACGTTTCTTGAAAACTGATTCATAGTATGGCTCCAACTCCAAAAGCGGAAGAATTATGAAATGCGATCCACCCACCGCCGAAAAGAGATAACCTTAGAATACAAAGAGAAACCGCCAAACACAACCCAGAACAAGGCCGCAACGACCACAGTGCCACGCTATCATACGTTGCACGGGATTCCGAAACAAGGACCGAAATCTCGGACCGGACCACGGCGGCCGCACTAGATCTATCGGGGGGGATGAAGATTGGGCTCCGTGTGTCGGTATCCCCATACCTTTTCTCGGAATCGGCCTTCGACGGCACCAGGAGAAGGCCGAAACGGCCGGCAGCGTGCGTCATCAACCCAACGATTGATGGGAGACAGAGGCGAGTACCACCGAGGGTATGGTGGTACAATCGCCCGTGAACTTCCGCCGCCACCTTTCGCGATTCGCCGACAAGGCTACAATAGACTGTGTGGACGACGAAAACAACGGGATTCGCGCTCCCGAACAAGTGTCCTCTCGCCAGTTCTGTAGTCGTCCGCGTCGTGGCGGCCTCGTTTGAGGTATCTGCCGGAGATGGTGGATGATCTGCGTGCCCCCGGCGTTTGGGCGGGGGGTTCAAGCAGACGCGCGGCGCCTTTCTTGCGAACTTGGGCGCATTGCATTTTCGAGAGGCCGGAACGGCCGTATTGCGCCTTCCGGCGGGATCTTTCAAAAAAGGGGATTCATGAACGCGATCGTCACATCTTCCGTCATTCTGGCAGCCGGCGTGGGCATCCGCATGGAAAGACGAGGCAAACGGATACCCAAAGGTTTTCTCCGCCTGGGCGATCGGCCCATCATCGAGGAATCCATCTCGCGTTTGCTGGAGGTCGGCGTCCGGCGCATTGTGATCGTGACCGGGCACCTCGCGGGGTTCTATCATGCTCTTCAGGCCCGGTATCCCGACGTAGTGCAATTGGTACACAACCCGTACTACGCCGATTCCGGAAGCATGTATTCGCTGTACTGTGCCCGCCGTTACGTACGTGAGGACTTCTTGCTGCTGGAGTCCGATCTGATTTACGAGCGCCAGGCACTCACCACTTTGCTCGAGTATCCCGAGGACGACGTCGTGTTGCTTTCGGGTTTCACGAAATCCAGCGATGAGGTTTTCGTCCAAACGAACAGCGGTTGCCTGGTGGCGATGTCCAAGGACCGCGACTCGCTGGGGCCGCACATCGCGGGCGAATTGGTCGGCATCTCCAAGATTTCTCAGAGGCTCTACCGGGTCATGCTGCAAAAGGCCGTGGAACGTTTTCACACGACGCGCCACATGGACTACGAGACCGATTGCCTGGTGGCGGCGGCCCGGGGCATCCCCGTGAATTGTCACGTCGTCGAGGATCTCGCCTGGTCCGAGATGGACGATGAGTGGCAACTGATCCGCGCACGGGACAAAGTCTATCCGGTGATTCGCCAGCGGGACAATCAGACGGCGCCCATCGCCCGCGAAAGCGGCCAGGACGGGCGACGACATCGGAATCTTCGTGCAGCGTTATCTGACCGGGCCGGGGCAGCGGTCCTTGCTCGTGAGGGAACGAAAAACCCTCAATGAACAATCGTGATCAAGGACACTCGGACGACGAGTCCGCACCCGGAACGAATCGTTGCGATCTTCCGGGGCGATCGCTTCGACCGAGCATGCTTCGCTTCGTCAAGGACGCTGCCAACCTTGTCACGTTGGCAGGGCTTTTCTGCGGGGTTGGGAGCATCTACTTCGCAATACGAGGCATCTTTCCGGCGGCGATGATCGCCATGCTCTGGGCCGTCTTATTCGACTGGTTCGACGGATCCATCGCCCGTCGAACGCGCGGCCGAACCGATGAGTTCCGAGACTTTGGCGGCCAGCTCGACTCCCTGGTGGATATGGTCAGCTGCGCCGTTTGTCCGGCCGTCGTGCTGCTGAGCTATGGGCAGTTCAGCCCGTGGTTCTTGCCGGGAGCGTTGATGTTGACTGCAGCCGGTGCGGTACGTCTAAGCTACTTCAACGTGTTTGGTCTTGACGACGATTCGACTTTTCTGGGCCTATCGATCGACAATAACAGCGTCGTCGTTCCGTTGGTCTTCCTGCTCGACGGGTTGCTCAGCCACAGTGCCTTTGCGGCGGTCCTGTACATGACGATCGCGGTGCTGGCCATCCTGAACGTCGCCCCGTTCCGAATGCCCAAACCAGACGGCCGATGGTACATCGTCATCACGGTCTACGTTCTGGGCATGACGGTCCTGTACGGTTGGCGGCTGTGGACGCAGTCGCTCTGACCCGGATGATTCATCACAAGCGTTCACAGCCTGTGTTGAGGAGAAAAGAGACTGCTTGGGAACAATCCGAGATACGAACGCTGGCGTTGGCAGATATTCACCATCACGTGGTTGGCCTACGCGGGATTTTATCTTACGCGCAAGTCCTGCGCCGTCGCCAAAGTCGAGATGGGCGAAGGCACCCCGATTGGGCTGACCACCTTGCAGATGTCGTGGATTGACGGGTCCCATCTGACCGCGTACGCAATCGGCCAGTTCGTGTGGGGCATCTGCGGCGACAAGCTGCGCACGCGCCGGGTAGTCCTGGCGGGAATGCTGGCTTCGGTCGCGGCGGCGCTGGCCATGGGGGCGTCGACGCTGACGGTCGCGCTGGGCGTGTGATTTTGTATTCAGGGCGTGTGCCAATCCACCGGCTGGGCCCCGGGGCATTTGAATCGGGCGTTCAGGTCGGCGCCGAACGTTGTGTCTGGACAGCGGCTTCGCTGGTTCGAGAAACCCGGCTGGTAATTGTGCGTAGCATGCCGACTAGCTCCTGACGTATTTCTCTTTGGCACCCAACCGATCCATGTTGCCCTGGTAGTAGCCAGTTGCAGGTTTCGCGCTTCCGCATCGATACCCAAGCCGCATCCCCATTG
>CAYYOX010000627.1:0-792 GCA_964473065.1 uncultured Planctomycetaceae bacterium
GCGTAATACTGCCCGTAGTAGTAATAGGTCTCGACGCGCCGTTCGCCGACGGGCTGAAACCGGTTGAGGTATCCCAAGGCCTTGTCGATCTCGGGCCCTTCGTAGATGCCGGCGCTGTAGAGGACCATCACGCCGGCCGCCGAACGGGGGAACTCGCTGACCTTGCGATCCTGCAGTCGGTAGGCGAACCCTCCGTCGGGGTTGCGGCATTGCTTGACGTAGTCGATGCAGCGGTCGATCGTTTCGTTCGGCACGAACAGCCCGGCGTTCCGCGCGGCGCGAAGGGCCATCACCTGGCAAATGGTGACCGAAACATCGGCGTCGGCGCGGCGCGGCTCGTAGCGCCATCCGCCTTCGTCGTTCTGCGAGCTTTCGATCAGGTTGACCGCCCGAACGAGCTTCTCGCGTAGCTCGGGCTTGGGCGACATGCCGTGGCACTCGGCGAGGAAGAGCGTGGCGAAACCATGGCCGTACATCGGGCCCCGGCTGGCCGTGCCGCGTGCCGTGATGAATCCGCTCTGCTGGCAATGGGCCAGGATGTAGTCGAGGCATCGGTCGACCTCGGCCCCATGCGGCCCGCGGCCGGGCGTGCTACCCCCGGACATCCACGCCAAGCCGGCCAAGCCGACCACAGCCACGTTGCCCTGGTATCCGCGTCGGCCGAAAGAACCGTCCTCCTGCTGTCGGGCAGCCAACCAGCGGAGCCCTTTGTCGACCGCTTCGTCGGCGGCCGGGGTGATCAGCTTCGCGGCCGAGGTCTCCGTGTCGTCCTCGGCCGCCAGGGTGATACAT
>CAYYOX010000627.1:802-4395 GCA_964473065.1 uncultured Planctomycetaceae bacterium
GCCACCCACACATTCGATTGGCACGAGCTACTAGTTGTTCGGCCACGGGTCGGTCTCCTGTTCACTTAGGCGTCGGAAATAGGCCTCGGTCGCTTGTTGATATTTTGGCAGAAACTCTTCCGGGGGCGATTGGATCATCTGCTGCCGATCGCGTGGCGGGAGCCGGCCCCAGAGCCGACGCATGACTTCGTGCATTTGGGCCATGTCGGGTGGCCCGGCGTCGTTCGTGCCGGCCGTCGAGGGCGCCTCTTGGCCGTCGCCCGGCTTCGGTTGCCCCGTATCGTCGGGCCCCGTATCGTCAGGCCCTGTGCCTTGGGACGGCTGACTCTTCGCGAGCGATTGGGCCAGCGAAGTTCGCGCCTGTTGAATCAACCGGTCCAACTCGGCAAGGATCTCCTGCTGTAGTTGCTGGGTGTCTGTTCCTAAACGACGCTGCGAGAGCCACTGGGCCGATTGGCCCATTTTGTCGGCCGTCTGGGAAAGGGCCTCGTGAAGTGATTCAACTTCTACCAACGGTTCGGCCAGGCGTCGGGTGTCCGTTTTCAACGTACGCTCTTCGGCGGCCAGCCGTTGCAATTGCGCATTTTGCGCACGAGTCAACCGGGCTTCGGCCTGCTGCAGCCGATCGAATTCTTCGGTTCCTTGCAACACGCGTTGTTGTCGTTGCCGCAGGTCTTTCAGCGCGTGCTGCAAGGCGGCCAATCGCTCGGCGGCCAGACCGTCTTGGGTCTGCTGCTGTTGCCGGGTCAACTGCTCTAGAGCTTCGCGCAACGCTTCCCGCGCGCTGCTGGCTGCGACCGCGGCGCCCGGTTGATCGCTCGCCGCAGCGCAGCGGGCAGCCTGCCCCATTTCTGAGCCAGCCCGAGCGGTGGCTTCGGCCGCGCGATCGGCCATGAGTTGCTTGAGCCGTCGGGTGACCGCCGCGGCCTGTTCACGGAGTTGCTTTTGCTTCAAGCCCAACTGCTGTAGCTCGTTTTCTGGTTGCACGGGATCGAGTTGGTCGAACTCTTCGCGGAGACGTTCCTGATCCCGGTCGAGCCCAGCCAATTCGCCGGCGACCTCTTGCAGACGCCGGGCCAGTCGGGCCAGTTCCTGTTGGCGACGGTTTTCTAGAACGGCGAGCACCTCGCGCAGGTCGTCGACGACTTGCCCTTGCTCGGCGACGGCGCGGCTGATCCGATTCGTTGCAAGCCGCTCGCCCAAGCGATGCATGTGACCGCCGATCGCCTTCTGCCGGGCAAGTTGCAGGGCTTCCCGCAGCGTATCGGCCGCCAAAGGGTCGTGTGCTTCGAGTGTCTCGGCCGCCTGCTGCATGCCCTGTTCGGTCCGGTCGAGCCGTCGAGCCAAAGTCAACTGCCGCCGGGCCAGGGCCTCTAAGTCACGCCGGTCTTGCGGCGGGAGGTCGCCCAGTTGCTTTGTCAGCGTGCGGGTCGCCAGCTCGCGCGTTCGCTGGCGCAAGGCCTCTTGGTCCTGAAGTGAGTCGCTGATCTCGCGGTGGAATCTCCTGTATCGGTCCCATTGGGATAGCTGTTCGAGCATTCCCTGCAGGGCGGCGATCACCTGATCCTGATGTTGGCCCGTTTCGCTCAGCGAGGCGGCCACGGTCGGATCAGGCGGCTGGGATTGCTGCCCAGCCTTGCCGGCGGCTGTCATCTCGCGCGAGATGATCGGCAAGTGCTCGCGCCCCAGCCGGTCGGCCTCTTGCAACAGAGATTCCATGCGGCGTTGCGTGTCGGGGCTGTCCAGGCGGTTGTTCTTCAGGTCGGCCAAGACGGCCAGGATGTTTCGTCGCAGACCTTCATCGCGGCCGGCCAGTGCCCGTTCGACCTGGCGTTGGCTCAGTTCGGCAGCACGCAGACGATCCACGTCAAGCCGCCCAAGGGTCCCGTTCTCTTTCAAACGGTCTTGCAGGGTCGCGACGTGACGACGGCTTTCGGATTGCATCTTCAACACGCGGGCCAACTCATCGCGAATTCGACCATGCCGGCCGGCAATTCGCCTCTGGAGTTCCTCGGGAGTGATGACGATCAGCCGACGCGACGGGCTCTTGCCCGTTTGCTGCCGATAGTCGCTGACGGTGGCCTGAAGGTCCAGTTGCATTCCCGGCTGAAGCGCCCGGCCCGCCAGATTGCACAGATGCTCGATCTGGCGACTCTGCGGCGAGGCCAGCAGTTCGGCGCCCGGGCGCGGTGCGATGACGTTCGGTCCGCTGTACAGCTCGCGCGTCCAGCCGATCGATTCGGCGGCTTCTTCCGCCATGCTGACGTTTAGGGTGATCTGGCGGATGGCCAGATCATCTTCCGCCGTAATGCGCAGCGGCACAACGGCCTGGGGAGTTGCGTAAACCACCTCGGCCAGCTCGTTGATGGCGATCGTGGGCCGTTTATCCGCGACGGCCCGAATTTCCCAGCGGGGTTCCGTCGTCGTGCTCAGGCCGTGACGGTCGGTCAACTCGAACCAATACGATCCGGACCGTTCGATCAGCAACGCAGCATCGCCGGGTGCAGGAACAGTGAAACGATGGCCGTCGTCGCTCACGCGGCCGTTAACCCGACGAGTTCCGTCCAGACACAGCACGGCGGAGCGCAGCGGTTCGGCCGTCCTGGCCGAGATCTCGATTCGCGTGCCGACCAAGGCCCGGATATTCTTCTCCGTTTCGCGCTGGGGAAAACCCGTGTAAGCAGGCGGGATCAGCCGGATCGATAGCTGCTCGATCCGAGGCGGGAGGACGACATCCACCGCGATCGGCAGCATAAACGTGTCGTCGCCGCCTTCGGCCCAATAGGAGAACGGCCGCTGGACGTTCTCGCGTCGGGCGGTCATCGCGTCGCCGAGAGGCCGCATCAACTCCGTCTCGTCCTTCAGGACGCCGTCCGCATCCTCGAACCGGTAATGGATCCACACTTGCGACGGCAACTTGGCCCCATGGCGGTCGATCACCGTAACCTCGAACGATTGTCCCCGGGCAACTCGGCTGACCAACGGCGGCCGAACTTCCAAGTGATTTCGACGCGGCCAGGGTATATCGCCGAGCGGTTGGGCCAGCCGAGCCACGGCGATCTGCGAGGATTGTGGATCGAGGATCACCAGTATCGTTGCGAGCAGACCGACCGACGCGGCCAGGATCATCGCGCGCAACGACGGGCGATAGTTCAACACGCTGGAGAAATCGACCGCTTCGCTTTCGGCCTCGGCCTGCGAGATCACGGTCCGCCGCAGGGCGGCCGAGCCGGCCAGCGGGTCGTCCTCGCTTTGGTCGAGGAACTCCACGGCACTGACCAGCCGATCTCCCAGTTGGGGAAACCGCCGCTTGAGTCGGCGTGCCAAATCGACGTCGCGCAGCCGGACGGTCAAACCCAGGTACAAGAATCGGTAGCCGGTCCAAGCCAGTGCCCCCAGCACGGCCGCCGAGCAGAGGATCCGGATTCCGGGATCCTGAAAACGAATCAAGTAATCGGCCAGCCCCAAGACGCCGATCGCGCCCACCACGGCCGCGGTAATCCAGCTCAGTCCATACAGCAACACAAGCCGTCGCAGGCGACGTCGAAGAACGGCCATTCGTTGTTGTAAAGGGTGGGGCATGGGGTTAGTGG
>CAYYOX010000628.1:0-4390 GCA_964473065.1 uncultured Planctomycetaceae bacterium
CCATCGATCTCAGCCTCAGCACGGAGGTGACCGTGCTGGGCGACGAAGGTGTGGCTGCGACGCTGGTCAAGCAGGGTGCTGGAACGGTCAGCCTCAACAACGCCACCGGCGCCGGCGTTACGGTGCTCCCGGGGACGACCTTCAGGATCGAAGAGGGCGTCTTGTCCTCCGCGGGCGTCAAGCCGTTGGGCGAGGCGACCACGGTCGAGTTGGCCGGCGGCAAGCTCTCCGTGCAGGGGTTGCTAACCGCCGTGCCCGGCCCGGCCGATAATCTGGTCGCCTACTGGTCCTTCGACGACGGGCCCGGGGCGGCAATCCTGACCGATTCGACCGGACTGAATCCCGGGACGCTGACGGGCTTGGACCCCGGCAACGACTGGGTGACCGGTCACACGGGTAACGTGGGCGACTATGCCCTGCGTTTCGACGGCATCGACGATTTCGTCTCCGTGGGTGCCACGGCCGGTCTGCAAGTGGCCAACGATGTTTCGATCTCGGCCTGGATGGACGTCGAAACCTTCGTCGACTGGGCCGCCGTCGCGGGCTGGGTCTATGATACGGGCACTGTCGAATCCGGCTACGTCATGGGCGTCATGGCAGACGGATCCGCGTACTGGGCCGTGGGTCCGGCAGCCGCGGGCTGGATCAACTACCAGACCGCCAGCGGCCAGCAAACCGACGCCTGGTACCATGTGGTCGGCACCTACGAATCGGCCACCGGACTGCAGAAGCTCTACGTCAACGGCCAACAGATCACCGAGGCCACGTTGCTGGGCGGCCCGATCGACTGGGATCCCCTGGAGGCGACCGACGGATTCGAAATTGGCCGTTACCACGATGACGATGACAACATCTTCTTCAACGGACTGATCGACGACATCTACGTCTATAGCGACGTGCTCAGTCCGACGGAAATCGCGGCCATGTCCGGCAATGCCAATCTCGACATGCAGCACACCAACGTGGTGGTCAGCGCCTCGTCGGTCTTGGAGGTCAAACACGACGACATGGCGGTCCTGGGCGACTTGACGATGGTCGGCGGAATCCTCACCACGACCGGCTCGCCCACCGGAATTCGCTTCGGCGGCACGATCATCGACCCGGGAGCCAGCCTAGTGGGCTTCGACCCTCAAGTGCGCACCGACTTTGGTGAAATCGACGCCAACTGGGCCGACGTGACCATCGTCAAGGCCGGCCCAAGCCACTGGGCCTTGGACGCCGCGCCCTTGCAGATGGATACGGCAAACGCTCGTTGGGAAGTCAGGGAAGGTATCCTCGAAGTGGCCGGCACCGATTCACTGGCCGGATGCCCGGTCGACCTGACCGGCGGCACACTAATGATCACCGGCGAAATGATCGGCTCCCAACCGGGGTTGCTCTTCGGAGTCCTTCCCGGCGCGCTGAACACGACCGATCCCAATCCGGGCGGTAGCGTGACCATCAATCTGGCCGAGACCGAAGATCCGAGCATTCCCGAGTACACTACCCATGTGCTCAGTGGCGAGTTCTACGACGCCGACGGACACGTCAACTTCCGAGAGAACATCGACGACAACGCCTGGCTGAAGATCGACGAGACGGTCGTGCTGGAAGACTATGGATATGATATCCCCACGGCCACCGGCGATCTGAAGCTCACGGCGGGCTGGCATCGCTTCGAACTGCGTTTGGGTAATGGCGGCGGACCGGGCGGGCAGTTCGCCGGATTGGGATTCGGTTTTGACCCGGCCGGCGGAAGCGATTTCCTCCATCCCGAAGACCCCGGCGACGGTTCGCTGTTCCGGATTCCCAATCGCGGGCCAATTGACG
The DNA here is from genome assembly GCA_964473065.1 of uncultured Planctomycetaceae bacterium. GTDB lineage: Bacteria > Planctomycetota > Planctomycetia > Pirellulales > Thermoguttaceae > CAYYOX01. Next base: position 1,810 of record CAYYOX010000628.1, read on the forward strand.
CCCCGTCGCTTCCGCTGCTGGTTCACGCCGATTCCACGTTGGCGGTCATGACGGATTCGACCGCCACGATCGGCTCTTTAACGCTGCTCGCCGGCAATTTGGCGACTTCCGGCGGCCAGAGCGTCAGCTTTACCGGCACCACGGTCGAGCCGGGCGCCACCGCGGTCGGTTTTGCCCCCGAGACGCCCACCTATCCCAACACGATCACGGCCGACGGCGTCACGGAATTGACGATCTCGAAGCTCGGCGCCAGTGATTTGATCCTCAACGCAACCAACGTCGGGTTGGACAACACGACGTTCGACGTGCAGCAGGGCCGGCTGATTGCCGTGCATAATCCCAATCCGTTGGACTCGGCCGCGATCAGCATCAACGGCGGCGAAGTGGTCCTTGCCGGCGCGACGCCACAAACGGATATCGCCTACGACGGCGAATTCGCCGTGGTCAGTGACGGCATCCTGACCGCCGGCACCGGCGGCGTTGGGGAGGACGGACCCTTGACCGTTACTCTCGGCGGCGTCTATCCGGTGACCTTGGCAGACAGTGCCGTCTTGACGTTGCGATCTACCGGCAACTACACGCTCGACGTAGCCGGCAGCCTTGACGGGCCGCAGGGCGGGGTCAGCGTCACGGAAGGCACGGTCAATCTCATCGGCGGCGGCAGTCCGGGGTCGGTGAAAGTCCTCGGCGGTACGCTGAACGTGGACGCTACGCTGAGCCCGACCTCGCTGGACGTCAGCGGCGGCGTGCTCAACGCCAACGTCGATTTGCAGGTCCAGGACGCCAACATCTCCGACGGCGTGGCCAATACGGGAGGAAACCGGATCGTCGCCAGCCATCGGATAACTTTCGGCTCAACGCCCTTTACCATCAGCGAGGGTGATACCTTCAGCGCCGAAGGGGCCGACTTGGGTAACGACGCGGTAGACCGGTTGATCACGCTTAGCGGAGGAACCCTAGGGACCGGCGCTTCGTCCCTTCCGTCGGACTTGGTCTCTTATTGGTCGTTCGACGACGGGCCGGGAAGCGCCGCTGTCGCCGATTCGGCAGGGGGTAACGATGGAACGCTGACCAACATGGACGTCAACACCGCCTGGACCATCGGCCATACGCCACGAGGCGACGATTACGCACTGAATTTCGACGGCCTGAACGATTACGTTTCCGTAGGGCTGGCTTCGTCCTTGCAGGTGGCCGACAGCGTCACTCTCGCGGCGTGGGTCAACGTGACGGAGTATACGTATTACGCCGCCATCGCCGGCTGGCTTCACGATACGGGCTCGATCGACGAGTCCGGCTACGCCTTGGGTACTTATCAGGACGGCTGGTTTTACTGGGGTGTCAATCCAGAGGCCCAAGGGGGCGAATTCCCCTACCTGTGGAGCCAAGCTGGAAACCCGACCAGCACGTGGTTCCATCTCGTCGGCACCTACGACGCCGACACCGGCCTGCAGACACTCTACATCAACGGCGATACGGACAATCCCTACGTCGCGCAACTGGCCGGCGGACCCATCAATTGGAATAAACTGGGTACCGACGGATTCGAGATCGGACGCTACCACGACGACGATGAGACCTATCCGTTCAACGGAGCGGTCGACGACTTGATGGTCTACGAGCGAGCGTTGGACGCGGACGAAATTGTCGCTCTGTACAACTATACGCCCGATCCCAGCGAAGCGCTGGTCTTGCCGAAGACCCACCTCTCGGTGACCGCCGACTCGACGCTGGCTATCTCCTCACTGGGTGACGCCATCATCGGCGACCTGACCGTTGCCGACGGCGTGAATTTCGTGGTCGACCACGCCGGCGGGCTGAGCGTGCAAAACCTGAACCTCGGCAATGGGGCCTTGTTGGGCAAATACAACGATCCGCCGGCCGGCGATCAAGTTGGAATCCCTTGCAACCTGTACGTTCGCGGGCAAGCCAACGTCGGCAACAGTCCGGGCACGGCGACCATCTTCGGATCGCTCGAGCTTGACGAGGTTGACGCCACGCTCAACATCGACATCGAAGGCGAAGCCCACGACAAGATCGCAACCGACGGGTCCGCTTTCTCGCTGGCCGACATCTTCGTCGGCGGCAGCTTGGCCGTCACCGGCCTTGGGCCTATGAAAGACGGTGGAAACGCCACCTGGGGTGACAAGAGGCTGACGATCTTGGAAATCGTCCAGGAGTTATACGAGGGTGGCGGGATCCTCGGCGAGTTCGGTGAAGAAGAGGGCACGACGATTCCGCTCTCCTACGGCGTGGCCGGCACATTGCCTAACGAGGGCGATTACCTCGGCGCCGGCTTATGGTTCGGCAACGCGACCGATGACCCGGCCGGAGAAAATGGTATCTACTATGAGTTCCAGACCGTCGGCATCGGCGTCTTTCAAGCCGCTCCGGGTGACACCGACGGCAACCGCAAGGTCGAAGGTCAGGACATCCTCAACATCCTCCAAGCCGGGTTGTTCGGCGACGGGGTAACTCCCGAAGCCAACTGGGGCAACGGCGACTTCAACTCCGACAGCAAGATTTCCGGCGAGGATATTCTCGCTCTGCTAGGCACGGGCCTGTTCGGCGACGGAACCTA
>CAYYOX010000629.1:0-4387 GCA_964473065.1 uncultured Planctomycetaceae bacterium
CCTCAAGAGCAGGCGTTTGGCGACGAGCAGAAGATCGCATGAGTTCCCCCACAAGACAACCTGAATTGTCTTCGCCAGCCACATCGACTAAGGATGCGGCGAAGCGGCCTTTGTTCATCAGCGTGATCGTCCCGGTCCGCAACGAAGCAAAGTGCATCGCGGACACGCTCGGGCAACTGGTAACGCAAGATTACGACCCGCAGCGGTATGAAATTCTGGTCGTCGACGGCCAGTCGACCGATGAGACGGTGGACTTGGCGCATGAATTCGTCGAGCGCTATGACAACGTTCAAGTGTTTTCAAATCCTCATCGGCTCGCCAGCGCCGCCCGAAACATCGGCATCCGCCATGCCCGCGGCGACGTGGTAGTGATCGTCGACGGCCACTGCGAACTGGAAGACGACCAGTACCTGGCCAAGTTGGCGTCAGCTTTCGAGTCCAGCGGCGCCGATTGCCTAGGTCGCCCGCAACCACTGGACATCTCCGACGCAACGCCCTTGCAACGAGCCATCGCGGCAGCCCGATCTTCGCGACTGGGCCATCACCCCGAATCACACATTTACTCTTTGACCCCGCAGTTCGTCCCTGCCAAGAGCGTAGCCGTCGCCTATCGCCGAGGAGTCTTCGAGCAGATCGGCTACTTCGACGAGACGTTCGACGCCCACGAGGACGGCGAGTTCAATTACCGCGTAGATCAAGCCGGTTTACGATGTTGGCTGACACCGGAACTCACGCTCAAGTATCAACCGCGAGCCAGTCTGGGCGGACTCTTCCGTCAAATGGTCCGTTACGGGCGCGGGCGGATTCGGCTGATGCGGAAGCACGGCGGTGATCTGTCGTCGGCAACACTCTTCCCGGCCGTGTTCGTTGTCGGCCTGATCGGCGGACTGCCATTGGGCTTCCTTTCTTCCACGTTGGCAATGATCTATGTCGCAGCAATACTGCTCTATCTGCTTGTCGTCTTATCCGTCTCATTCTTTGTAGTCCTCAAGAAGCGTACCCCTCGCTTCTTGCATTGGATTCCCCTGGCACTCGCCGTGATTCATGTGGGCGCCGGAACCGGCCTGCTCATCGAATTGATCGCAGGAAAGCGCAGCATCGACTCGGCTCGCACATAAGCTAGTCGCAACACGATGGTCCAACGCTTTGTGCCTTCCTTCTACCGAAGTATCATGTTTACCACACCCTCTAATCACGATAGCCTGAGTTTGGCGCCTCGCGCCAAGACCGATGCATAAGCTCCGCCCCCTGTTGATTTTTGGGACACGCCCCGAAGCCATTAAGATGGCCCCCGTGATCATCGAAAGCTACAAACGGGCAAAGGCAATCGATCCAACCGTTTGCGTTACGGGACAACATCGTGAGATGCTGACGCAGGTCACTGAGCATTTTGGGATCACCGAGGATGAGAACCTCGGTCTGATGTTGCCGAACCAATCGCTGTCCGGGCTGACCGCGCGATGCATCGAGTCCATCGACGAGCTTCTTGTACGAAGACGTCCTCACTGCGTCGTTGCCCAGGGCGATACAACATCGGTCATGGCTGCGGCACTGGCGGCGTTTTATCGCCATGTTCCCTTTGTTCACGTCGAGGCCGGGTTGCGAACGGGCAACCTGCAGTCGCCTTGGCCCGAGGAGCTTAACCGGCGTATCGCCGGCATGGTGACGACGCTGCATTGTGCACCCACCGAGCGCGCAGCCGAAGCTCTTCTTGCCGAAGGTACAGCGGCGGAGGCAGTCAGAGTAACGGGGAATACCGTCATCGACGCGTTGCTTGCGACGCTAGAACGCTTGCAAGACAATAGTCGACCGTGGGAGAAGAAGTACGCCATGCTGGACGACCGCCGGATGATCCTTATCACCGGGCATCGTCGCGAGAACTTTGGGCAGCGATTCGAGGAAATATGCCAGGCAGGTCGTACGTTAGCGAAACGTTTCAGTCAATGCGAGTTTGTGTCTCCCCTGCACCTTAACCCCAACGTTCAGCAACCGGCACAACGCTTGTTGAGTGACATCCCAAACATTCATCTTTTGGCTCCCGTGGCCTACCCGGAGTTTATCTGGCTAATGAATCGCGCAACGCTGATTCTGACAGACTCGGGCGGCGTGCAAGAAGAGGCCCCCTCGCTACGAAAGCCGGTAGTGGTGATGCGCGACACGACCGAACGCCCCGAAGCTCTCGAAGCGGGGGCCGTACGACTTGTGGGCACGTCGGCCACGGCCATCATTGAGGAAGTCAGTGTGTTGCTGACCGATCCCATCCGCTATGCCGCCTGTCAAATAGATCACAATCCATACGGCGATGGCCGCGCAGCAGTACGCATTGTCGACTGGATGTTAGAACAGTCATGGAACTAGAGTTGTCCACAAGAGAATGCAAGGAGTTGCTCGCGATCGAGCGGATTGGCCGAAGTGTACGAACGGGCTGCGGAGACTCTCTGCAACGATGATTAGTAATCGTGATTTTGTCGTGTTTTCAGATTGCTGGGACGGGCTTCCGACTTCCACAAAGCATTTATTTCGGCGTATTGCTCGACAAAACCGCGTGTTCTGGTTCGATACGGTCAGTCGCATGCCTCGTTTAACCTGGCAAGACACCAAGGCCGTGTCTGGGATCTGTCGTCGTTGGGCCCGCAGTGCGCTCCCTTTCAAAGGGAACTCGAAGCGTCACGAAGTCGTATCGTCACCCACCCCCTGCGTTATATCTCCGTTCATGATTCCGTGGTTCCATCCATGGATAAGGCGTGTGAATCGAGCAACCATGTTTAGGGCATATCAGCGAGTGTCGCGACAATTCGGCATCCACGATCCGGTGCTGGTCACAACGTTTCCTTGTGTAGTGGATGTTATCAAGCTGATTCCGGCTGCTGCGACAATCTACTATTGTGTGGACGAATGGCTCGATTATCCGGGTTTGGATACAGTCGCCTGGAGAACCATGGAGAAAGAACTGCTCGACCATGTGGATGGGTTCGCTGCAACAAGCATTAATCTTCAGAAGAAGAGTTTGCCGCATCACGCGTCTTTGCTGCTTCCGCACGGCGTCGACTTTCAGCACTTCAATTCTGCACTTGCCGACCCTCTGCCGATAGCACAGATGGAGAGAATACCACGGCCAATCGTTGGCTTCTTTGGGCTGATTAGTGAATGGATAGACATCGACCTGATCGCCGTCTTGGCGCGAACATTTCCGGAAGTATCATTCGTGTTTCTCGGGGGGGCTGAGGTTAAGCTTGATCGGCTTGCAGAATGCCCAAACGTTTATCTTCTCGGCTCAGTGCCGTACGCGGATCTGCCGCAATATGCAAGATACTTCGATGTCGGCCTGATTCCGTTTGTTACCAATACGCTCACTAAAGCCGTCAATCCACTCAAACTGCTGGAATACTACGCCCTGGGTTTGCCTGTCCTTGCAACGCGACTCCCCGAATTGCAGCTGGCTGGCGGAGCTATTTGGCTAGCCTCAACGCCGGAAGAGTTTTGCGAGAACCTTCGTCAGATGCTGGAAGGCAAGCGACTTCGGCCCGCCGAGGACTCGCTCGAAGTTGCCCGAAACAATACCTGGGAACAACGCGTCGAGCAACTGGGTAGTTTTATTGCAAGTGTGGAGAATTGAAACACGGTGTGCCAATCACGAGCAGGCCGAACGATTAAACGCCGTGTCCTGAAATGAATCTTGTCCATTTAACCGCTTCTTCCTTTTTCGGCGCCCCCGAGCGACAGATGCTGGAACTCGGTTGGGAGTTGCAGGAGTCGTGTACGTCGAGTTATGTGTCGTTCGCGGAGGAAGGGCGCTGCGGGGAGTTCATTGAAAGGGCCGAGGCCGAGGGATTTCAGTCTCATGGCCTAAAGCATGATGCACCGCGAATGTTCTCGACGTTTCGCGAGTTGATGGAAGTGCTGCGAAAGCTCGATCCGGCAATACTTATTCCTCATGGATACAAGGCAAACCTGCTTGGGATGCTGGCTGCCCGACGTCTCGGCATTCCCATCGTCTCCGTCTCGCATGGATGGACCGGGGAAAGCTTCGCAGTGAAGCTTTATGAACGACTCGATAAGTTAGTGCTTCGCTGGATGGATGAAGTCGTTTGCGTGTCCCAGGGCCAGGCGAAGAAAGTAAGGCGAGTCGGTGTGCCGAAGCAGAAAGTCCGCGTCATCTGCGATGCGGTCAGAGTCGAACGATTCGACAACCCGGACAGTGAGTATCGCAGCCAACTGGAGAGCCTCTTTCCGGAGAAGCCCGAGGTAATCGTCGGCGCGGCCGGGCGGCTGAGTATCGAGAAGGGGTATCGGTTCCTTGTCGACGCGGCGGCGGAAGTCGGACTGGAACAGCCTCACGTAGGGTTCGTGCTCTTCGTGGCGTGCCCGCTTCGAGAGGGAATTGCCA
>CAYYOX010000630.1:0-4380 GCA_964473065.1 uncultured Planctomycetaceae bacterium
CCGCTGGGAAGTGCCCGACTGGATCGTGGTACCCGGCGGTAACCTCGGCAATTCGAGCGCCTTCGGCAAGGCCTTCCACGAGTTGAAGGAGCTGGGCCTGATCGACCGCATACCCCGGCTGGCCGTGATCAACGCGGCCGGGGCCAATACGCTGTACGAATTGGTCGAGAAACAGGGCCTGCGATGGAACGACGGCAACCCCCAGATGCCGACCGTCGAGAACTACTTCGACGAGATGGACCGGCAAGGGCGTCGGGCGTCGACCATCGCCAGCGCGATCGAAATCAACCGGCCGGTCAACCTCAACAAGTGTATTCGGGCGTTGCAGTGGTGCGACGGCGTGGTTCGGGAGGTCGACGATCAGGAGATCCTCGATGCAAAGGCCCGAGTTGGCGCCGGCGGGCTCGGTTGCGAACCGGCCAGCGCAGCCAGCGTAGCCGGCGCCAAGAAACTGGTTGCCGAAGGCGTGATCGAGCCGGACGAGCGAGTTGTTTGCATCCTCACCGGCCATCAGCTCAAGGACCCCACCGCCACGGTCGCCTACCACACGACCGACCAGGAGCAGTTCAACAAGGTCCTAGGCAGCCGAGGCGTACGCCGCGCCGCGTTTGCCAACCGGGCCGTCGCCGTACCGAACGAACTCGAAGAAATCATCAAGGCCATTCGCTTGTATAGTTAGTAAACAGTAAGCAGTACTCATGAATCAAACACGGATTGCCATTTCTGGAGCGGCGGGACGCATGGGGCAACGGTTGGTTGCCTTGGCTACGGTCGATGAGGGGCTTGTTCTGGCCGGAACCTTGGAATCGCCGAACCATCCGAGGCTGGGCGAGGACGTCGGCAGCATTGCGGGTGTCGGCCCGATCGGTATTCCGCTGGCTGCCGCGGTTGACGCCGAGATCGACGCCGTGATCGACTTCTCGCTGCCCGAGGCGCTGGATACGGTCCTGCAAACGTGCCTCGACCGCAAGGCGGCCCTGGTCATGGCGACCACCGGACTGAGCGACGAGCAGACCGGGCGGGTCCATGCCGCGGCGGAACAGGTGCCCGTGCTTTGGGCGCCCAACATGAGTTTGGCCGTCAATCTGGCCATGAAACTTACCGAAGTAGCTGCCGAAGCCTTGGCCGACAAAGACGCCGACGTCGAGATTATCGAGCGACATCATCGCTTCAAAGAAGATTCACCCAGCGGAACGGCCTTGAAGTTTGGCCAGATTATTGCCCAGTCCATGGGCCAATCGGTTCACCAGCACGGCCGAGAAGGTCGGCCCGGAAAGCGACCGCACGACGAGATCGGCTATCACGCCATTCGCGTTGGCGACAACCCGGGCGAACATACGATCGTCTTCGCCATGCTCGGCGAGATGGTCGAGCTGACCGTCCGCGCGACCAACCGCGACTGCTACGCGTTGGGCGCTCTGGCAGCCGCGAAGTTCCTGGCCGGCAAACCGCCCGGGCAGTACGCCATCAGCGATGTGTTGGGGTTATAAGCCTTGGCCACTAAGAGCGAATCCGAACGCTCGCCGTTTCCGCTGGCAATGCGTGTGCTGTTGGGGATTGTCGCGGTCGGGGCCCTGCTGATCGGGCTGCCGTACTTGGTCCCCAACCGCCCGGACGCTTCATTGAGGGACTCTCAGGCCGGACGACAAGCGGCGGCCCTGGTCACGGCGTATCTCATGGGCAACGAGTGTGCGTGGCCGACCGGTTGGGAGGACCTGCGGCCACTGCACGAGAAGGAAAAGCGGATTGTCGGAACTGATCTCTACCCGTTCGACGAAATCCGAGAGCGTTGGGAGATCGACTTCGAGGCCGCCCCGGTTCAACTTGCGGGCGTGCCGTATCCTGCCGGAAGACCGCCGTTTAACGTTCTCCGCCAGCGCGACGGTCGCCCGACTTATCCCGGCTGGGAACCGAACCTTCGCGTCTACTGGTGTCTGAGAACCAACGCCGGACGGCAAGCGGCGGCCATGGTGATCGAGCACCTCAAGGCGAATCGCGGACAGTGGCCGCGAAGTTGGGATGACTTAAAAGCGGCGTTCGACACGGCGGTCAAGGAAGACGGCAAGCATCACTGCTCGTTCGAGCAGGTGCGGGCGTGCGTCGAGATCGACTTCGACGCCGATCCGGACGAGTTGGCAAAGGCCGCGCCGCGCAACGGCGAACGGCCGTTTCGAGTCATCTATCAACAGACCGGACGAACGACGCGCGGCATCTGGGATCCGAACCAAGAGGTGTTCGAATACTTGCGCCACACGCGTTGATGCCTGTTCGGCTCTCGGCAGGTTTTACCGTGATCCGGTCTCGGCGGCCAAGGCCAGGGCGCCGTGCAGGACCATTTCTTCGCCGAGTTGGGCCGGTACGATTTTGTATGTACGCCGAAGCGCTGGGAAGACGTAACGGTCGACGTGCTTTCGGATCGGCTCGAATACCAGTTTTTCTCCGGCCATGCAGACCCCGCCTCCGAGCACGACCACCTGCGGAGCCAGCAGCGTAATCATCTGCGCCAAACCCCAGCCGAACGCCCCGCAGGCGTGCTCGAAGACCTCGCGTGCCAAGGGGTTCCCCTTCTTGGCGGCATCGGCCACGATGGCGGCCGTCAGGGTTTCCACCTGACCGTCACACCGTTCCAACAGGTCGGCGGCCGAAGCCTCGTCGACTTCCTCCTGCTCGATCAAGCGTTGGCGGATCGCCTCGGGGTTGTGCGGCAAGTAGCCCTCCTGCAAGGGCTCCAAGGGATGGGAGACCGGCTCGGCGATCCGGGCTTGGGCGGCCGCCGCAATGGCCCAGCCGCTGGCGATCGATTCAAGCGTCTGGTCGGGTCGGTCCGATTGCAACCCGGGCCGCAGGTGCCCCAACTCCGACGCGGCGTTTCCGCTGCCGCGATAGAGTTGCCCGTCGATGACCAAGGCCCCGCCGATCCCGCTGCCGATGTTCGCGTAGAAGACGACCCGATGTCCCTTGCCCGCCCCAAAGCGAGCCTCGGCCAGTCCGCCCAGGTCGGAATCGTTACCCAGGACGGTCGGCAATCCGAATCTTCGCTGACACCACTCGGCCAGCGGATAGTCTTCCCAGCCCTCGACTTGATGGCTGATGATTGTTCGTCCCGTGGTCGCATCGACCGGCCCCCCGAAACCGACCGCCAGGGCAGACAAGCGGTGGTCTTTCAAGACGGGCGAGACCAGTTCCTTGAGTTGCCGGCGGATCCCTTCGCCCCCTTGATCCGGTTCGGCATCGATCCGGCGCAATTCCCGCAAAGGGCTGCCGTCGCCGGAACCGACGCCCAACTGGAGTTTCGTGCCGCCGATTTCTATGGCCAGGAGCATGGAGCAGTACGCGGTTCTCGTAGGGTGGGTCGAGGAACGAAGACCCACGCTGAGGAAATCTGAATGACGAAATCCGAATGACGAATGACTAAGACACGGTTCTCCCGTTCGTCATTCGTCATTCTACGACGTGGGTCTTCGTTCCTCGACCCACCCTACATCTTCCCAAGCTATTTCAGTTCTTTGATGCGGATGTTGCGGAATTCGACGGCCGAGCCGTGGCCTAGGAAGCCGATGTGGCCCTTTTTGTTATGCAGGCCGAAGTGGTTTTGGCCGTCCAGTGTCTTGGTCTTGTCGATCTTGCTCAGGTCGGCATCGACGATCACCTTGTCGTTGAGCGTGACCTTCACGTGGCTGCCCTGGCACAGGATCTCCTCGCTGTTCCACTCGCCGGTCGGCTTCAGGCTTCCCCGCTTGGCCGGGACGACTCCGTAAATCGAGCCGTGAACCTGATAGGGCTTCAGTCCCTTGTAGACCTCATGCCCGTCGTCGAGGATCTGGATCTCCATGCCGCCGTATGCCGGGTTGACGTCGGTCGCCGTGCGAATTCCCACGCCGTTGTTTCCCTTCGGGGGCAGCTTGAACTCGAAGCGGAACACAAAGTCGGCATACTCCTTCCTCGTGAAGAGACTGCCGCCGGGATCGCAGATCAACGAACCGTCTTTGATCACATATCCCTTGACCGCCCCCTGCCAGCCGTCATGGGTCTTCCCATCGAACAGAGAAACGAAACCCTCTTCAGCAAGCGTCACGACAGGGCAAAGTAAGATCAAAGCAACAAAACATGAAAAACGCATCGGTGCTCCTCCTTCGGAAATGAAAAAAAAGGGGTCAGGACCCTATTTGGCAAGATGGGCTATTTGTCGGCTGGGCGAAATCAACTGCAAGCTCGATATGCCGAGAACAACCAGGATCTCACCTGTCTAGCTTACACTCTTGCCCCTGAGGCGACCACGAAAACTCCAATCCACGAACGATCTAGGACAGCACAATGTTGCCCAGAATACCAAATAGGGTCCTGACCCCTTTTCTTTCAAACGTCGGAATTCTGCTTCTG
>CAYYOX010000631.1:0-4371 GCA_964473065.1 uncultured Planctomycetaceae bacterium
GTACTAGACCGATCACGGTGGTTCGCCTATCATAGGTGAAGGTCACCAGGATGGGTTGGTCGGCCTAGATATTATTAGGCACATTTCACGGCCGAGACTCTGAGGTTCCAGTTTGCAACGGATTCCCAAAGAGAATGCGATTGACTTGATCAACCGTTCGATCGAGGACGCTACGCCGCTTCCGAAATCGGGGCGGGAAGCATATGCTTTTCACCCATGGGAAGAATGGATACAGACGCTACGAACCCGAGCACGCGAGGTGTTTGCCGCCGACTCCGATCAATTTAAACAGATTGCGTCACTCTTGACGGAGATCGAGGGGTATCGCAATGAAGTTGCCGGCAGATTGCCGTTATTGGGCCGTCTTCTAGCGATCCTCCGCGCGTATGCCAAGGAAATCCAAGAATTCTGGACCGACGATGCGAATCATCGCCACGACGATTCAGTCCCGACAGACATTGAGCCAGCGACACAGCGCGAGGTGGGCGTTGCCCAGCAGGCTGCTGACAAGCCACGAAACTCGATTGTGGTTCTTGCCGCCCTATACGAGGAGCTTGAAAAAGTCTTCGATGATGAAAGGTCGACCGCTAGGTTTCCCCTGCAACTCTCGTGGTCGCGCCACACATTGGACGGTTTGAAGACAAGGTACTGGCGCACCGTCCTTGACGAGCAACACGAGCTCATCGCCGTTACTCCAGACTCAATGGGCTTGACTGAAACCGCCATTGTCGCAACAGCCGCCTTCAAGACGTTCAAGCCATCGCTAGCCGCGATGATAGGGATATGCGCTGGCCGTCATGACAAAGGGGTCCGCTTAGGGCACATTGTCGTGCCAACCCATGCATTTCATTACCAATTCGGCGCAAGAACCGAAAACGAACTCAAACCAGAAATACGGGCGGAGTCAGTTGACTCAAGTTTTTCTACGGCAGCACAGTCGATAAGCGGACACGAGTCCTTCCCAATTTGGATGAATGAGAAACATCCGAAAGCGATCCGCCCGAAAGCACGGTGTGAGTGCCACGTCGGTCCAATGGCTTCTTCGGACTATGTTGCGAAATGGGATGAGCTTATCAAACATGCAGCTAACATGGATAGAAAAGTAATCGGAATTGATATGGAGAGCTATGCGTTTTTGAGAGCCGCAAAACAATGCGGCCTCGCACGCGAATCATTCATTGTCAAATGCGTGACCGATTATGCTGATAAGGACAAGGACGATCAAATACGAGAGTGGGCTCAAGTTGCTGCAGCCCGCTTCTTTTACTCTATGCTTCAACGTTGCCTTGATGATAATGCTGGTACGGCTTTCTGAGAGCAGACCAATGACCGCCATCGACATAGCCCCTGTTTTCTTTGCATTGACCCCCTGGGTCACCGGGCTATACGCCTACAACGTTCGCCTTCCCGAAACGGCCCGCCGCGTAGACATGTTTTTTTATGTATTTTACCTGTCTTGCGCTGCCCTTTGCCTCGCCGCAGTCGTAACGCACGTCAAGTACCCGAACGGAATCAAGCTCCCCGGCATAACTAAGCCGCTGACCGTAATGCAACTCGGCATGATATGTTGTGTTTCGTGCTTAGTGTGGCTCCTCCTCTTCTTTGCCATTGTGCATTCCGAACATTTTGCGGCATGGGTGAACACTCACGAACGCGTGCTTAACAGTGTCTTCGGTATCTTTCTTGTGTTCGCATACGCGAGTATGATGTCCAGCATCATCCTACCCATGATGTTCGGCAGCTGACGTCCTCTGAAGGTGACGCCCAAATGAACAATTTTCTTCTGTTTGCCCCGACGGTCGCGTATCTTGTCCTACTCACCGGCATTGCCATCTGGGTCGTCCGTAAATATCGCCCGACAAGCATTGACCAATTTGCCGTCTCCAATCGCGGGATGGGACGGTGGATGGTTACCCTCTCCCTCGCGGCGACTTTTGTAGGGCCGTCGTATTCCCTGGGTGTCGTCGACAGAGCTTCAACCTTCGGGTGGAAGTACGTATTACTGTATTGTTGTGCAGTAGCCCATCTCGTTGTCACGGCAAAATACCTTATTCCACGTATCCGAGCCCAAATGGGCGGCCGGGCCAGAACCGTCGGCGACTTGGCGCACCAGAATTTTGGCGCTGTGGGCCGCGCTATAATAGGCTTTTTGGTCGTGGCGCAGAGCGTCGCCTTTGTCGGCGTCCTTGCCCTTGGAGGTGCCAAGATCCTGCAGGCCACATTCGGCTTTGATCCTACAGCCACTACGTTTATTGTGACCATTGTTGTCATTCTCTATTCCTTCACATGCGGCATTGACGGGGTTGTGCGGACCGACGTCCTACAATTCGGGTTTCTAGTCATCATAGCAATCGTCGCCGTGGGCCTTGCAGCCAAGTTTGTTCCACCGTCGCCCAGCACCCTTGGATCCGCCGCAGCCACATATAAGCAAATATCTGGCACCGAGTACTTCAGTCTCCTCGTCGCGTTCCTTCTTGGTGAGGCTTTGCAGCCAATCTACCTTACGCGTGCATTTCTCGCGAAGAACGCCGACGCAGCAAAGTTTGCGTTCTACGCGACAGCAGTATTTGGTGTAATATGGTTTTGCATACTGGGTCTCTTGGGCACAACGCTTGCCCCCGTATTCGCACACGACCAGCAGACCATAATGCTAACGTTTATCAATGACCTATCAATCAGCGCTAGTGTGCGGTCGTTCCTCCTTGGATTACTCGCAGCTGGCTTTCTCGGAGTCGTAATGTCTACAATGGATTCGGTTCTGAACGCTGGTGCTGTTTCACTGGTCGACGATCTATTTGGCAGTGTGTTGAAGTTTTCGGATTCCGGGCGACTCAACATCGCACGTGCGGGAATTGTCGTCCTCGGTATCCTAGGCGCACTCGTGGCGTCCTTCGCTTCGGATTTCGTTGGGCTGCTGATTCTTGCATATACTATTTGGGTTCCAACCGCTGTGCCGGTCATCTTTTACGCATTGGTCACGCCCGAAGCCAAAAGACTGCCCTGGAGCGTAGCGCTGTCAGCTATCCTCGCGGGAGTATTTGCCTATTTGGTGACTGACTGGTGGTTTTCCGACTATGTTCCACCGATACTATGCGGCTTTATGTGTAACTCAGTGATATTGACCGGGCATTATGTCGGATGGGTACGTACGACCAACAAGGCAGGGGCCTAACAAGATCGTTGCAGCCGACGTGCTACCCGTATGATTATTCGACCGTTAACTAAGATGGAAAACCGTTCGATGGTTCAAGCCGCCATGGCAAAGGTCGCACGCGACTGAACTCAGCGTTACGGCCTCCGCAGTTCCATCAGCCATGCCTATTCCAGGACACTTTTTCAAACCACCGAATGTCGGGGCGACTGCGAGGCACGGCTTGCTCCAGCTAACCTGCTTAGGTCGCCCCCAGCCGTCGCTGAACCGTCATAGCTTGCGTGCGTCGGTGTTCACGACCGCGGTAGGAAACGGCAGTTGGCTAACTGCGTTCGGTCTCGCACTCCTACACGCCGAAATGGGTCCTCAGCCCCCGATTACCGACAAACTGTCCCGAATACCCGTCGCGCCTGAGACAAGTCGAAAAGGACGGTATTTCGGGACTCGCGTCTTCACACGCCGTCAACATCGAATGCCTGCCTTACGTACGATGCCGGGAGCGAATCCACCGATCCGGCTAACCCATTGGTCTCCGGTGCGACCGGCAGCATGTCCGAGCGGACATTTGCCCATCTGGAGCGCTTTTCGGGGCTCGATGTTCAGCGGGCGGGTGCCGCGAATGCGGCGGCCGTGCTCGATGGCCGCTATGCAACACCTAGACCGTCCGGCCGCATGACTGGGTTAGCCAGGTGAAGCGGTGGCTCATCGACTCAAGGTTAGAAAAGGAGGCGATTATGGCCATGAAGAACAAACCCGTGAAAGAAGTCCGTCTCGGCCGAATCAAGGGAGTTCCGGGAGGGAGTTCCGGAGTTCTGGGGGTCGCAAAACTCCATTCATGAGGACACAAACCATGTGGCACGGAAACCGACGTGATTTCTTGCGGACCTCGGCGGCCGGTCTGGCCGCGACGGAGCTTGCGTTTGGGGACGCCCCGGTGCTGGGCCAGGTTCCCGAACCGGGCGACCGGCCACCCGGAGCCGAGGGCGTTCGTGTGCTCAATCCGTGCGACCGCGTACCGGTCTCGTTGATCATCGACGACTCGACCTGCCTGGTGAACCTGGCCTATTTCGCCATGCCGCAGTTCGCACGAACCTGGCCCGAGCGGGAAAGTTATCAAAAACCGTGGCGAACCTGGCCGCGAGAAATTCCCGACGCATTCGTCCAGGCAGCTTGGGCGCTATCCCACACCGGCAGCCGACGAGGAAGAACCTGGCCCGATC
>CAYYOX010000632.1:0-1079 GCA_964473065.1 uncultured Planctomycetaceae bacterium
ATCGTTCAGCGGCAAAACATCTCAGAATGGTTCTGAGACCCGTGAACGGTTACCCCTCAACAATACAGCCTAGGTTCAGAATCATTCGTGCCCTGGGAGAACGAGGATTACTTATTGTCGGTCTTTACGCCAACGGGTCCCGGTGCTTGCGTCACTGCTCTGAGTTGTCGATCCCTCAGCAGTTCACCCGCAGTGGCCAACCGATCTCGCATGATCGATTTTGTGGCCTCATCGGCCGGACCAATCACGGTCTGCCCATCGACCATATCCACGATCAACAGGGAATCGGGGTCCAAGTCCTTGATGTCCAGCAACTCGGCACTGTGAGTAGTCGCGACAACCTGTATGAAATGAGCCGCTTCTTGCAGAGCATCAAACAACACGCCAGCCGCGGCCGGATGCACGGTTGCTTCTGGTTCTTCGATGCCAACCAGAGAAATCGTTTGCTCTGGAGGTTGATCTACACACTGGAATAGCGCAACCAGAACGCCGAGCGCATGAAGCGTTCCGTCCGACATGCTTCGGGCTTGAAAAGTGACGCGCTGGTCGCCTGCGTGGACGAGAAACCGAAGGAAGTACCTCTCCACCTCTTCCATTTGTTTCGCGTGAGGTGCACCAAGGCGCTGTGCCATCTCGCCGAGCGATTCGACCGTGATCTCATCGAGGGCAGGTAGGACGGCACGCGCATACTCGTTAATTCGTTCCCCCAACTCGGGACGGGCAACGCCGATTCGCCGCAACACGCTTCCCAGCCCGGCGCCGTCCGTTCTCAGCGTACCTCCGTCTACGAACGGCTCTTGCCTTATTCGCTCGGGATTGATCTTGTAGAAAAGCACGCCGGCAAGAAGGTCGTACAAGTCACGGAACTCGGGGAAGCTCGAAGCGATCATCAAGTAAAGTCTGTCTCTAGAAACGGGCGGTCTCGGCTCAAAACTGGCGTCTATGACCTCTCCGTCTCGAACGGTGTACGCGGCCGTGGTCCGCCCTTCCAACTGGATTTCACACTCTTCTTCCTCGACGACAAACCCAAGTGGTAGCTTCGGTAGGACGACAAACCTGAACGACGCGGTCCGACTATC
>CAYYOX010000632.1:1179-4364 GCA_964473065.1 uncultured Planctomycetaceae bacterium
CGGGCGTCGGTCGAGGATGGCGTCGGCTAGGAAGTGTAGGAGATTGCGGAAGGGCTCGTCGTCAATTTCAGCCGCGGCGGCTTGGGCTCGTTGGTGATGCTTGGCGACCAGGGCCGATGCGCGATCGTAGGCCTCGGCCTGGCGATATAACTGATCGGCCCGAGCCAGTTTGTCCTCGTCGGCCGCGCTGTCTTCTGTCAGGGTCTCAAGTTCTTGTTGATCCTTCTTGCCGAGTCGCTGCATGGCCAGGGCCCAGAGCACGGTGGGTCGACCGCCTAGCAGGTCGCCTCCGTTGCGGCGGCCGCCGGCGGGCTTCTCTTGCCAATCGTCCAGGTCGTTGAGGATCTGATAGGCTACGCCTAAGTGTCGGGCGAACTGGGCGACCGCTTCGCGATAGGGTTTCGCCGGGCCGGCCAGCCGAACGCCGGCCATCAGGGCCGCCTCGAAGGCTGGGGCCGTCTTTAGGGCGTAGATCTTCAAGGCGTCGATCGGCTGCAATCGCTTGTCCTCTCGGCGACGCCAGATCAGTTCGGCCCCCTGCCCTTCGCAGAGTTTCGTGTGGGCGTCGGCGAACTGGGCCGACAGATCGGCCACCATGTCGGCCGGAAGCGAGTCGCGTTGCCCGGCCACCAACCGATAACCCAGGCCGATCAGGTAATCGCCCACGTTGATGGCCGTCGGCGTGCCGTAGCGGCGGTGCAAGGTGGGCCGATCGTAGCGGACCTCGTCGTTGTCCTCGATGTCGTCGTGTACCAGCGAGGCCTTGTGAAAAACCTCGATGGCCAAGGCAATCCGCCGCACGGCGTCCGACAGCCGGGCAACCTGCTCGGCCCCGTCCGCTTCGGTGGCCGCACCGCCGGTCAGGGCGTCGTAGACGGCCAGCGTGATGAACGGACGCGAGTGCTTCCCGCCCGCGGCGAGGAAGTCGTAGGCAATCGCTTCGGTGCAGGCGATCGGATCGAGCCCTTCAAGCAATTGGCCGTTTTCTCCGATCGACGCACGGTCGCTTCGCGCTGGGGGGACCAGTCGGGTCAGTTCGGCTGGCTCGAACATTTGCGCTGCACATCGCATCAGATGCACATAGGTCCGCGTCTTTACGGGCGAGTGACGGTGTGGGGTGTCGATCATCTGCCGGACGGAGTCGGTCTCGGTCGCCGTGTTGCGGCAACCGTTGCCCAGCAGCGGAACGGCCATGCAGGGAATGCCGGCCAAAAGGACCTTGTCGAGCGTCTTCTCGAGCACATCGAGGCAGGAGACGCCCAGCACGGCATCAACATGCCCGCCGAGAATGATCTTCATGACGGTCGGCGAGCCCTCGGCGATCAATACCCGATATCCCTTGCGTCGCGCGTCGGCCCGCAGTTCGGTCAAACTGCACGCCCCGCAATCTTCGCACAGCAACCCGGCCGCGTCGTGCTTGGCCGGACATACCTCGACGCGTCGCAGACAATGGGGTAACAGCAACAGTCGGCGGTCGTGCGGCACGGCGGCCACTTGATCGCGCCAGAAGGCCGAAGCCAACGCCACCATGGTCCAACCGAGATAGGCGTCCGGCAGATCCAACTCGGCGAGGATCTTGCCCGCGTGCGACTCCATCTCGTGGCGAGCCATTGCCCGCGACTTGTCCAGCGTGGCGGCCGCCTGTTCGACTTGGGCTCGAATCTGCTGGCGTATCGCCAAAGGCTCGGGCACCCGTTTCAGGCGGCCCGTATCGCGACCGACACCGGTCAACGGGACGGCGGTTTCGTCCGCAGAGGTCAATCGTCGATCAGACGGGGCAGTGGCCAAGGTGGTTTTCTCTGGGAGGCTCGGGCGCTAATCTTCGTCCGGCCGATCCCCGTTGGCGTAGGAGGCCAATTGGCGGACCGCCTGACCGAGGGCCGCGACCGTGAAACTCAGCGGATACAGCCTTTCATGATACCATAACCGGGCGAAGTAGAAACCGATGGGGGACGTTTCCCGGTATCGCTGGCCATGCACAGCGTCGATGAGCCACTGGAGTCCCTCGTGCAAAACCTGCTGTAGCGACGGATTCCCGCTCTCGCCGAGCAAGGCCTCGACCGCGGCGGCCGTCTCCTCGACGCTGGCCGGGCCATCGCCGGGGGCGCCCCAACCTCCGTCGTCGCAACGGTTTGCGACAAGCCACGCCATGCCCCGCTCGGCCGCGGGGTGGTCCAGATTGGCCAGATCGCGGAAGGCCAGCAGGACCCGAGCCGTCCCGTAGACGGGGTTCTCATCCTCCTGCCGGTGCTGATTGCCGAACCACAGGGCGACCCAGCTTCCGTCCCCTCGCTGCTGTCGGACAAGATAGTCCAGGCCGCGTCGGACGGCTTTTTCCACGCGATCGGCCCCGGCCACGTTTCGCCAGACGTGAAGCGCTCGCATGGCATGGGCGGTCAGATCAGTCCCGCTGCGGTCGAAGGGCAAGGTCCCCCAGCCGCGACAGAAGGTGGGCCAACCGCCGTTGGAGTTCTGCATATCCAACAGCCAACGCACACCGGCCGTGGCCGACGATTCGATCACCACCTGCTTGTCTCGGGAACTGGAGCCATGCAGCGCGGAGAGCGCTAGCAATGCGCCGGCCGTGTCGTCCACGTCGGGCACAGCGCCGCTACGATCGGTCCAACCCCAACCGCCGGGCGCGGCATGGCTCAACGGATGCGGCTGATCGTGTTGACACTCCAGCAGCCAGTCCACGCAATCCAAGGCCCCGACGCGTCCGCTGACGGCCGAGAGGGCATTGACGGCCAGCGTTGTGTTCCATGTGGCCAGGTTGGTGTCGATCGGCCAACTGCCGTCCTCGCGAACCGAGTTGACCAGGAATTTCAAACCCTGGCCGACCACCGGATGATCGACTCGACCCGTGCCGGCAAGACTCATCACCGCAAAGCTGGTCAGCGGCGCGGCCTCGAGGAACCCGCCGCTGCCCGGTTGCATACTGGCGAGCGTCCGTAAGCTTCTAGGAACAGAAAGCTTTCGCAGCAGCAGGGTGATCGGGTTGCGGGGTTTGCGGTGGAAGAATCGGGCCTGACCGACGGCGACCAGGGCCGGGATGGCATAGCTGACGACCGGCAATCTCAGGAACCGAAACAGGCCGTGGGGTAGACATGCGGCCTCGAACGGCAACGCGGAAACTTCTCGCCAAGGAACCAATCCGGCCAACGCATAGTTGGTCAGTATGGGGA
>CAYYOX010000633.1:0-4363 GCA_964473065.1 uncultured Planctomycetaceae bacterium
GTGATATACTTGTTGTCGGCATCGCCGCCGAATCCGACCACGGTGGCCTCGTCGCCGTCGCCATATCCCAGTTGCGCGGGACCGGAGGCCCAGCCGCCGTCGTTGAAGCCCGTGGCATACCAGGCCGTGCCTTGATCGGAACCGTCGTCGAGATAATTCCAGGTCGCCCCTTGGGGGATCATGGCTACGCCGGTCGTCTCGCCGTTGAATACTTCGGCTGTGGGAGAGATCCCGCCGCCGGGCAACCGCGGATCGGAACCGTCCACTGTATAGTAGACCGTCCCCACCTGGCTCGGGTTCTCCAACCTCACCTCGAAACCCGGCTCGATCGGGCCGCCGTGCTGGTTCATCTCGGGCGGGTCGATGGTCGGATAAAGGCCGATTGCACGATATTGGTTCAGTACAATCGGACCGCGCTGGGGGAAGTACGTTTCCCGGAGCCAGGTCATCCGCGGGATCCAGTCGTCGTCGCGGGTGCGAGGCGGATAGAGTTCATCGCGATGCCCGTCACCCCAACGAGCCGACTCGGCCACGATCGCGCGATCGATGATGGCTGCCGCGTCGTTTAGTCGGGTCAGGTTGGCTTCCTCGGTCAAGGGCCCGTCGTGGAACATGTGCCGGTAGAGATGGTCGGCAAATTCCATGCGGAATTCCGGCACATTTCTCAAGGCAGAGTAGATCTCGCCCGGTCCGTTGACATACCATGCACTGTTCGGATCCAAGGCAACCTGATTGGCGTACAGGTCGAGCAAGCCCACCTCGGCGTCCCAGCTATGGAAATGCCATTTCCCCCCGGGCAAACGGCCGTAGGTGGCGTACCAATTCTGCTGCGGCCAATCCCCGTTGCCGGCGAACTGATTTGGAATCATGTAGTCGATGAACTGCGACACGTCGAGGATCTCTTTCACCGCATCGTAGTCGATCGACGGCGAACGGATCAGGCCCATCATTTCAGTCCAGGCGGTCCAATTCCCGTCGATAAGCTTCCGGGCATTGATCGCGTCGTAGTCTTCCTTGTCGCCGCCGAGGTAGCTGGCCGCGAACGGGGCGCTGGGGCGCTCGATCGGGCGGTAGATGCCCCAATACAGCCCGTTGAGATAAAGATGCGCATAGCCGTTGTGCGGGGCGATCCCGCCCAATGCACGCTGCGTATCGATCACCCACTGATCGTTGAGGTACGAAATGTATTGCGTCGGCCAAATGGGTCCCGACCACGTATCACCCACGCCGCTGAGCCGCAAGATGAGCGTGTCGAACTGGTCGGTGGCGTCCTCGCCGAACAGCGGATACTCGAGTTTCGTCGGCCCGTACTCCCGTTTGAAGAGCAGCCGAAAATTGTGTTTCGCACTCCAGGAGGGATAGCGGCTGGCCCCGCCGTGCATTCGCAACCCGGCGTTGACCTGGAACATCGTATTGCCTTCGGCGTCGAACATCTCGATCGAGGAGGCCCGCTCCCAGGCAACGCCTCCCAGCCACGAATTGACATAGATGCCGTTGGTCACGTCGAACAGGTCGTCCGGGTCGGCCACCAGCGAGATCGTGGGAAGCGTTTGGAGATCGGCTTTGAGCGTGTCGGCATAGCGGGGATCGTTCACCACGTCGGGATCCATGGCGTAGTTGGCCGGCACCGTCTGCCCGGTCAGGTCACCCCAGACATACTTGCCCCAGGTAGTCGGCATCCCCGCGCCGGTCTGCTGCAACACGTCGTCGAGGAAAATGTACGTCTGCGTGTCGACGTCGGTCGGCAAGTAGCCCGCCTTGATCGCCACGGCTCGTAACGTCGTGGTCGTGGGGATATGAATCGGGCCCGTGTAAAGAGTCCCGTTGGTCTCGCCCGGTTCTGTACCGTCGGTCGTGTAGTAGATCGGCGCGTTCGGCGTATCCGTAGAAATCACCACATCGAACGGATAGTCGAAGAACCCGCGATCCTCGCTGAACTTCGTGTCGTGGACATAACCCGCATACCCGGTTTCCACATTGGGTTGGCCGGGCGTGGTTTCGGTGAAGTAGGTCCTCGCGATTCCGGTTAGCTTCGGGAGGATCAGGAAATCGCCGTCGGCCGAATCGACGTTCAGCCCTTGGATCGTCAACACGTTTCCACCCGCTCGCAGCAAGGCGAGCATACTGCTGAGGTCGAAGTCCGCGAAAGCGAGCGAATCCTCCGCACTGCGGGACGCGGTGGCCGTGCTGTTCCAATCGAGTGTCGACGGAGCGTTCAGCCGCACCACTTCCTGCCCGTTGATTTGGGCCGCGAAACCGTCGTTGTACTTCATCGAAAGAAGCAGCGTATCGATCGAAGTCGGGTCGGCTACGTCGAACGGCAGCCGCAAATAGACCGACGAATTCACACCCCGCATGGCACTGCCAATGTCGGCCTGAACCGCCGCGCCGACGCCGGAACCGATCTGGTCGAACCCGATCCCCATGTCAATCCGCAGTTCGAACGGCAGGATCAAGCCGTTGTTGATCGCGCTGCCGCTGGGCTCGATGTCGAACGTCCAATCGGAAGCGTTGTCGTGGTCGGCCACGCCCGTCCGCTGCGCCGATGCGAACGGCGTCGCGTCGGTATTGATCGCCGCTCCACCCCAGGCGTCGCCCACCGTGATGTCGGTGAATCCGGCCGCGTCGAACCGCAGGTCGCCGATCTCCTGCTGGGTGTAACCCCAGACGACGAAATCGACCACGCCGCCTCCGTCGTCGAGAATCATCAGCCAGCCACGGTCCGAAGTCCGCCAAAATATGTTGTCGTCGGTTGTGTCCGGCCGATAGATCAACTCACCCGAGGCCATCGAACTGGGCAGCGTCCATACCGGATCGTGGACGTCGTTGATCTCGTAGTCTTGGGCACTATTGGCCAGCACCACCCAGCCAGTCGTGTCGACCGACATCTTCGAGGCGTTTTGAATCTCCCAATAGTCGGGCGTCCCGGTACCGATTTCCGTGACCAACACGCCGGATGCCTCGGCGTAACTCGTCCAGGCCGAGTCGTCGAAAGCCGGGTCGGTCCAACCGTCGCCCAACGAAGCGTCTTGCGGAACGAGATACTTCAGGCCGCCTCCGCCCGAGACGGCGAAGTTCGCCGCATCGCGACCCAGGCCGTAAGAGACATCGTCGAACTGCTTGGGATATTCGGGTGCATATTCGTGGGCAATCGTCTGCCCGTCCGGCTCGACCACGGCCAGGTACTCGCCGTCGCGGTCCAACTCGAAATTCGTGTGCAACTCGCCGGCCGGATCGCGGAGATCGTCCCCCGAGGCAAAGACCGTCAAGTAGCTTCCCGCCGTAAGGTCCATCGCGGGAAAGGCCCACTTCGTCAACTCGTCGTCGTCATCGGTCAGATGCCAGCCGTCGAGATCGATGGTCGCATCGGACGCATTGTAGATCTCGATCCAGTCGGGCGACTGTCCGTTTTCATCCAAGAGCGACGAGCCGTTAGAAGCGACGAACTCGTTGATCACCAGCGAGAAGCCGTCCAGCACCAGCCGCGGCTCGAGTCGCTCGAACACGCGTTGCTTGGGTCGCGTTCTCTTCCTTGCAGTGCTAAACAACTGACCAAACAATTCCCAACCTCCAAGCGGACCAAGGATTACGTCGAACCGACGCTTCCGACGTGGCGCAAACCAGCCTCACCGGGGGAGAATAGAGTTGCAACCGCCACGGACCACGCCGGTCGGCGCAGTCCGACCACCCGCCGGCATCGCGCATAGCCACACCGTCCATTTTACCTGACCCTACCCACCGCTGCAATCATTACAACACAATTCCGCGGCAGGCCGAGGTGGCGTCTTATAGCTCATCCGGGCGGTCGTCGGGCCTGGGCGGAACCGGGATACCCTTGCTGTTGTAGCGGAATACCAAAAATACCATCGGTTCCGTGCCCGTGTTGGTCACCCCATGGTAGACCCAGGGCTCGACGAAGAGCACGTCGCCCTGTTTGGCCGGTAAGTCCTTGCCGTCAAGCGACCAGGTGCCGGAACCGTCGGCCACGACAAGGTATTCCTCTTCCGCGTGACGATGGGCCGCATGGACCGTCATGCCCGGCTTCACCACGGCCACGGCCGTCAAAACGTCTTTCGTGCCGGCCGTCTCGCCGGTGAAGTAGAACCGCATTTCACCCCAATCGGCCTTGTGCTGCTTCGCGTCGGCCCAACGAACGACCTGCGACTTCAACGCCGCGACGCGATCATCATCCGCGTCCGCCGAAGGCAAGCACCAAACGGCCACAGCGAAGCCGACGCCGCAAAGAACGAGAGAACACGAAAGCTTTTTGGCCAGTGAAAACATGACTTCCTCCTACTGATGGTGACAGGTAGTGGTGATTTCCGCTCCGCACAGTATACATAAGGCGGCCGCCGGGAGCAAA
>CAYYOX010000634.1:0-4348 GCA_964473065.1 uncultured Planctomycetaceae bacterium
TATCGGCATCGTCACCGGTGAGGATGCCCGACTCGCTGCTGAGCACAAAGCCGGTCACGGTGGCGCCGTCCGTGTCGATCACCAAGCCATCGGCGGTAACGACCAATTTCACGCCGGCGGCAGCGGTGGCAGCGGCGGCGTCCGGGTAGGTTCCGTCGCCGAACAGGCCGGTGCCTAGCAGGGCGAGAATATCCTCGCCGGAAATCTTGCTGTCGGAGTTGAAGTCGCCGTTGCCCCAGTTGGCTTCGGGAGTTACCCCGTCGCCGAACAACCCGGCTTGGAGGATGTTGAGGATGTCCTGACCTTCGACCTTGCGGTTGCCGTCGGTGTCACCCGGAGCGGCTTGAAAGACGCCGATGCCGACGGTCTGGAACTCATAGTAGATACCATTTTCTCCGGCCGGGTCATCGGTCGCGTTGCCGAACCATAAGCCGGCGCCGAGGTAATCGCCTTCGTTAGGCAATGTGCCGGCCACGCCGTAGGAGAGCGGAATCGTCGTGCCTTCGTCCTCGCCGAACTCGCCGAGGATCCCGTCAGCCTCGTAAGACTCTTGGGCGATTTCCAAGACGGTCAGCCTCTTGTCACCCCAGGTGGCGCTTCCGCCGGATGTCATGGGCCCAAGACCCGCGACGGTCAGGCTGCCGGCCGGGTAGATGTCGGCATCGAACCCAAAGGACCCGTCGGTCTGGATCTTGTCGTGGGCGTCGCCGGCAATGTCGATGTTCAGCGTGGCGGTCACGTCGAACTCGAGCGAGCCGAAGATGGTCGCCGTACCCAGGCTGTTGCCGACGTTGGCCTGACCGTTAACGTACAGGGCACAAGCGATTCCCTGCCCGACCACGGCCCCGTCACCCAGGTTGAGATCTTGGACACTCAGTGCGGCCGTATGGTCGACCGCCAAGGTCACGCCGTCGGCTACGGTCAGATTGCCGAACACGGCATCGTCATAGAAGTTTGCACGCAGCGTCGAGTCGGACTCGACCACCAGATCGGTGGCCGAGAGGTCGGGCTGCTCGATCAGGCCGGCGCCCGACTTGTACAGATCCGACATCTCGATCGAGTCCAGCGCCTTGTTGTAGATGTAAACTTCATCGATCGAGCCGGTGAAGCCCGCGCCGGTACGGTTGTCCGTACCAACCGACAGCCAGTATGTTGGTGGAAAGGTGATGTTCTTGTTGCCGCGGAGGAGCTCCACGCCGTCTTTGTAGGTGATGGCCTGGTTGGCATTGTTGGGATCCCAGGTGAACGCATATTGGTGCCACGCGCCGTCGCCGGGAATATCGAGTCCGTGAGGCAGCGTGCTAAAACTACCGTCGCCAAAGTGCCACCAATTCCAACCCAAGCCGTAGCCGGTTCCGTCCGTTTCCGGGTCCAACTCTCCCCACCTCGACAACACGGGGAAAACATTGGCGGGATCCTTCACCCACACGGAGATCGTCATGCCGTTGGGGAAGTTTCGGAAATCATCCTCGTCGGCGATGTAGATGTTTTGGCCGCTGACGCCGTCGCCGGTGACCTGCATCGCTCCGCCGGAAATACCCTCGACAGCCAGCGGAGCGGATAGCGAGGTCGTCGCATTGTGTCCGTTGCCCGTGTCGTCATGGCCGAAATCGAGCGAATTATCCATCGACCAGTATGTAACCGCACCGGTGGGGGCGCCGGGTAAACTCACGTCGAGCAGGCCGCCGGAAAGGGTCAGAGTTCGCACCGTCGTGTCACTGACAATATCCGAGCCGCTGATGGTGAAGGTATTTCCCGATTGGATCGTAAAGGTCGTCCCGCCGGCCTTCATCTCGTTGCTTACGGTGACCAGGCTTTCGCCCGTGTCGGCCGCGCCGCCAAACAGCAGCAGGCTGTCCACGCCCACCTCGGCCCCCAGGCCCAGTTGGCCGCCGGTAAGCCTCAGTGATCCAAACTGACCGCCGGCAGCCAGGGTCACTTCACCCTGATCGACGCGAACCTCCCCGTCGCCGACAATGGCATCGGTCAGGGTCAGGTCGTAGGGGGCGTCCGATCGCAACGTCAAGGTCGCCGCGTTACCCAACGTCAGTTCGGCGCCGGGTCCGTCGAGCACAACGCTCATCGGGCCCGGTTCACCCGCATCGCCCGGTCCGGCCGTAATCGCACCGCTACCCTGGACCACGACGTCGTTGGCGTAGGTGACCGGCGAGGCGGCCCCCGGCTTGGCCGAGAGGATCGCTTCGCCGCCGCTGAGCATCAACGTGGCGCCGGCGATGGGATTGGAACCGTGATAGACGACCAGTCGGCCTTCCTGGATATCGAGGGTGGCCCCGGTCAGGTCACTCGACGCGGAGTCGAGGATCAGATCGGCCGGGCCGCGCTTGAGGATCGTATTGGCATTGGCGGTGAGCGCACCCAGATTGGTGTCGGCCAGCGTCTCGAAGCCTGCTCCGATCGCGCCCGGGAGAATCGTTGTGCCGGCAAACTGCATATCGGCGCCGGAGATCGTCAGCATGCCGCCTGTGATCGTCAGCGGTCCGAGCGAGGCGCTCGGGGCGTTGGCGTGCAAGGTCGAATCGGCCGTCACGCTGATGTTGTTGCTCATCACCAGGGCCTCGCCGCCGGGCAATGTGCCGGGCGCGTTGAACAGATCGGTCACCGCCGTGGGATCCATGGCGAAGTTCGTGATCAGCGCTTCATCGACCGAACCGTTGAACGGGTTCCCGCCATTAAATCGATTGTCGGCGCCGATGAGCAGCCAGTCGACGAAGTCCGGCGTGAAAGTTAGCTCGTGGTTGGCCGTGGCGTAGGGCTGGCCGTCCCTGTAGGTAACCATCTTGTGGCTATCGTTGGGGTCATAAGTCATCACATACTGATGCCACTGGTTGTCGAAAAGCATCCCGCTGGGCTCCGGGGTCCAAAGATCGGTATCAGCGTTTCCGACCCACCATTTCTGCACCCCGTCGTAGTTCCCGAGGCCGTAACCGTCCGGCTCGGTCCGTGACCATCGAGAAATCACCGCGGCGTTGAGGCTGTCGATGGCAGACTTCACCCAGATCGAGAGGCTCATCCCGTTGGGGAAAACGCGGAAATCATCGTGATCAGCTTGTCGCAAGAAATCGACGGTCCCGTCGACCGGAAAGAACCGGACGGCTCCGCCCGCCGCACCGAGGCCCTCGAATTGCGGAAGGCCCACGCTGGTGAAGTCGTGTCCCCGCTCGCTGTCGTCGTGTCCCAGATCGCTCGGGTCGTCAAACGACCAGTAGGCGACCACGGCTCCGCCCGCATCGACGCTGAGCATGCCGCCGGCCAAGGTGATGTCCGAGGCGCCCAGCGGCTCCGCACCGACCGAGGAGAGCGTTCCCCCGCTGATCGTCACCGGTTTGCCGTACAGCGTGTCGGCGCCTTCCAAACGCAAGGTGCCGTCTTGGACTTCCCAATCGGCGCCGACGCCCAAGTTGGTCGGTCTTGTGGTCGGGTCGATGCTCCAGGTGCTAGGACCGCCCTTGGCGATCGTTACGCTCGAACCGCTGATGTCGATGGTCCCGTAGTCGGTGGGTACCTGCGGATCGAAGCCGATCAGGCCCGTGGTCCCGGCAGGCACCGAGGTGTTGCCGCTGAAGGTCACGCTGGGGGCCGAGCCGCTGGTGCTGATGATGCCTTGTTCGATGGTCAACGAATCGAACGTGACGCCGACCCGATTATTGACCTCGATGGCCGAATTGGCCGAGACGGTGAACTGCATCGGGGCCATCTTCGCGGGATCCAGCGGATCGTTGTCTACCGGCACCGTGCCCGGCGCGGTGAACAGGCCGTTGATTTCGCTGCTGCTCAGCGGGGAATCATAAATCAAGGCCTCGTCAACCGATCCGACGAACGCGACTCCGCCGTTTCGGTTGTCGACCCCGAACGCCAGCCCGGCAGCCTCCAGAAACGTCATGGCAAGCGTTCTTTCAACATCTGGTGCCTACAAAGCAAGCCACCTACACTATTTTGAAACGGGCTCTAAGTCGCCGACCACCACCAAGCCGGTGGCGATGCCAATCCGCGCTGCTAGAGCCTTGCCACAGGGGGCCTTTAAGCCCGAAATCTCCCGCATGATCGAAAGAGCCGCCCGCACCGCCCTCTCGGCATCGTCTTCATGGGCACGCGGCCACCCGAAATAGAGCAGCACGCCATCACCCATGTACTTCGCGACGTGCCCTTCAAAGCGGGTCGCTTCGCCTGCAACCGCGTTCTGGTAGGCCTGGATCACCACGCGCATCTCTTCCGGATCCAGACTGCTGGACAAAGCCGTGGAACCAACCAAGTCACAGAACATGACAGTCAAATGCCGCCGCTCAGCTTCGCCATGTCGAACCGAGGAACTTTCGGGCCTGTCATTGTC